>CAZLJS010000168.1:0-4006 GCA_964559895.1 uncultured Sangeribacter sp. | reverse complement strand
TGATGAGGATGGCGTAGATTAAGGCGTCGATGATGAGGATGTATGTGATGTTGATGTAGTGGGCGAGTATCAGGTTCATGGCTGTGAGGAGGACGGTGAGGAGCACTATCACTATGTCTGTGGTTTTGACGGAGAGACCGCAGCTGATCATCAGGTGGTGTATGTGGCGACGGTCGGGACGGAAGGGTGTGCGGCGGTGGTATATGCGCTCTATTACTACCCTTACCACGTCCAAGCAGGCGATGATGAAGGGGGAGAACGCCAACGCGAAGTTGTTGCGCCATGGAATGATGCTGTTGTCGTGGAGGTCCGCTACGGCGAAGCTGAGGAAGGTGAGGAGGAAGCCGATGCTCATGCTGCCGGTGTCGCCCATGAAAATCTTCTTGTTGTGGCGGATGTCACCAAAGACGTTGTAGTAGAAGAATGCTACCAGCACGCCCAGTGCGCTCACGCATAGGAGCAGCTCCATGTAGGACTCGCTGCGCCAGAAGATATAGGTGTAGTATGTGAGTATGAAGATGGCTAGCGACGATGCCAGTCCGTCGATGCCGTCTATAAAGTTCATTGCGTTGATAATCAGTACGGTAGCAAAGACTGTGACTATTATTTGCAGCCAATGAGGCATATTCCAGATGAAAAACATCCCGTCGAGGGAGTTTATCTCCATGCCGGCCTCTATGAGTGTTGCGGCGCAGATGATTTGCACTATGAATTTAGTGCGGTAGCGCATCCCTATGAGGTCGTCGATAAGTCCTGATATGTACATGACAAGTAGTCCGCAGCCTCCCAACAGGATGTTGAGTGCTTTTTGTGAGATGCTGGTCTTGATGGTGTCGTCGCCGCCGATAAGGTTCCCCGCCATGACGATGGCTATGGAGATGAAGATGATGGGGATGAACACCATGCCACCCAGTCGCGGTATAAGACCCTTATGAATCTTGCGCTCGTTGGGTATGTCGTAGAGATGTTTGCTGTGGGCCAGGTTGAGGATAAAGGGTATGACAATGCCCGTGCATAGTATGCTTATGCACAGTGCTATAATGCAGTTTATCAACCAATAATTATCCATCTCGGGCGGTTTTAGTTTTAAAGTCGTGTATGACAGGTATATCAGAACCAACTAATATTGTAGCGCAAAATTAACAAAAAATATTTGAAAATGATATTTTTTTATCAATGATTTTGGCAAATGGAATAAATAACGTACATTTGCAGACGTCAAAGAGAACGAAAATGATAGAATCAATACGACTTTCGGACACTCTTCCGAAGGTATTTGAACAGGAACCCCCAGTCTCGTCGGAGATATGGCGTCATGAAGTGAAGTTGTGCCGTGGAGGTCGATACATCATCGAAGCGGCAAGTGGAACAGGAAAATCCTCACTGTGTGCATATATATATGGAGCGCGCCGCGACTATTTAGGCAACATCTATTTTGATGATGCCGATGCCGCCACGTTTGAAATATCGCGATGGCAGGAGCTGCGTCGCCGCCATATCGCTTATCTGCCGCAGGAGCTGGACCTCTTCCCCGAGCTTACCGCCTTGCAGAACGTGGAGCTGAAACGCAGCCTCACCGACGCTGTCTCCGTGGATACCGTCAAGGAGTGGATGACACGCCTGGGCATCGGCGACCGCATGGATTATCCTGTCGGTAAGATGTCGATAGGGCAACAGCAGCGTGTGGCGATAGTGCGCTCTCTCTGCCAACCCTTTGACTTCATTCTCCTCGACGAGCCGGTGAGCCACCTCGACGCCGGCAATAACCAACTGGTGGCGGAAATGGTGGAGGAACAAGCCCGCAAACAGGGCGCCGCTATCATCGCCACCTCCGTAGGTAATAAATTGGCGATACAAAACGCCACTCTCTTGAAATTGTAAACTATGAAAATGGGTAATATGGTGACGCGCTTGCTGCGTAAGAACCTAAGCAAGGCGCAGATAATCGGTTTTACACTCTCCAACCTCGTGGGCCTCGCCATCGTGGTGGCAGGTCTGCAACTCTTTGTAGATGTCTATCCCATCTGGGACAACGAAGATAGCTTTATCCGCAAGGACTACCTGGTGGTCAATAAGCGGGTGGATAGCGTGCAGTATGGCGACGACGTCTCCGACTTCACCGAGGAGGATATCGCCGCGCTGGAGCAGCAGCCATGGGTGCGCAGCGTGGGACGTTTCTCCACCGCCTCCTTCCCCGTGTATGGCTCCGTGGCTAGCCCCGGACAGCGCCGAGCCCTCTCCACGTATATGTTCTTTGAGTCAATTCCCAAGGAGTATATCGACGTCCCCAAGTCGCAATGGCGTTTTGAAGAGGGTAGCACAGAGGTGCCGATTATCATCTCCAAAGATTACCTGGCGCTCTACAACTTCGGCTTCGCCACCACGGCGGGGCTGCCTCAGATATCAGAGAACGTGCTGGGCAGCGTCCCCTTGCAGCTATCCCTGCAGAGCGAGGACGGCAACCGCGCTATGGCTATGCGCGGCCGCATCGTAGGTTTCTCCAACAGACTTAACACCATCCTGGTGCCGCAAGAGTTTCTCGACTGGGCCAACGCCCGCTTCGGCGACGGCACTAAGGCACTCCCCAAGCGCCTAATCATCGACGTTAGCTCCCCGGGCGACGTCGCCATCGCCAAATATATGGATAGCCACGGCTGGGAGATAGCCGGCGACAAGAGCGGCTCGCAAGCCAGCTTCTTCATCAACGTCATCACCGGAGTGGTGGTAGGAGTAGGACTGCTGGTCACCATCCTCTCCTTCTTCATCCTCTTCCTGAGCATCTCGCTGTTGATGCAGAAGAACAAGGAGAAGCTGCGTTCGCTCATCAAGCTGGGCTACCCCTTGGGCGAGGTGGGCCGTCCCTACCGACACCTTATTATCTTAGTAAGCGCGATAGCGTTTCTGTTGGCAGTGGCGTTGATGGCAGTGGTGCGCGGCATGTATATCACCTCCGTGGAGGGTATGGGTGGCGGTGGCCATTCCGTGTATCTCTCCGTGGGTGTGGGACTGCTGCTGACCTTGCTCACCATATTGTTCAACGTGATGGCTGTGAACCGACGCGTCAAGGAGTCCTTTTGGCACTAAACGGCGGATAATGAGTCCAAAATGAGGACAGAAACGGTTGTGGACATGTTAAAAGTGTTAATTAAAAGTGTTAATACTATAAGTTAATGAATCTAAAAAAGCGAAAATACTTAATTTTGTGCTTGCTTAGGTTAAAGAATAAAAAATAGAAACAAGAAAATACCACGAAGCTCTTGCGTTCGGCGGAGGTAAAAATCATGAGACGACCCCCGCATATTTGCTGCCATGAATCTCTTAAAAGATTAGCACAAAGGAAGAAAGCATGGGTATTCGCTATTAAGAAGAAAAAATAACTTTATTAATAACCCAATGTAAAACTAAATTTATTCTTGCATGAAGAACGTTTGTTTTCATCTGAATCGGAAGTTATGGGCAACGATAGCGATGCTATTAGTGTTCACACTTCCTGCTTTAGCTCAGAAAGTCACGGTGCACGGAACAGTGCTCGATGAATTGGGCGAAGCTCTAATTGGTGCTACGGTTATGGAAAAAGGCACAACCAATGGCACACAAACTGACCTTGATGGCAATTTCGAACTCCGTGTGGATCCGAACGCGACATTGTTGTTCTCCTACGTTGGTTACAACCAGCTTGAGGAGGCCGTTGCAGGTCGTACCAACATCAACGTGGTCATGAGCGAAAACTCCACAATGCTTTCAGACGTAGTCGTTATCGGTTATGGTTCTGTAAAGAAACAGGACGCTACCGGCTCCGTAGCCATGGTAATGCCCGACGAGGTTGACGCCAACATCGCCACATCAGCACAAGACCTTTTGACAGGTGCTTCTCCTGGTGTCGTTGTTACATCTTCAGGTGGTTCTCCTGAGGGCGGCGCTACCATCCGTATCCGTGGTGGTTCCTCACTTTCCGCATCCAACGACCCGTTGATCGTCCTTGACGGTGTACCCTTGTCAAACGACG
>CAZLJS010000167.1:0-4015 GCA_964559895.1 uncultured Sangeribacter sp. | reverse complement strand
ATTAGTCGTTTTGTCCTGCGGGGGCCCAGTTAGCGGGGTCTTTGCGCCACTCTTGCAGGGTAGCGACATCCTCGGGACGGATATAGTTTGACTCCTCAGCCACTTCAAGCATTGCGGAGTATCTCAACAATGGGATAACGTTGACGTTGGCGTCGCGGAAACGTTTCACTGCGATGGGGAACTCGTAGGAGAAGATGGCGAGCATACCAATCACTTCGCAACCGGCGGCTCTCACTGCCTCGACAGCTTTAAGCGAGCTGCCACCTGTGGAGATTAGGTCCTCTATCACTACTACTTTGCGGCCCGGTTTGAGGTTACCCTCGATAAGGTTCTCCATGCCATGGTCTTTGGGTGCTGATCTCACGTAAACGTAAGGCAATCCTAGGATATCCGATACCAAAGCACCGATGGCGATGGCGCCTGTAGCTACTCCCGCCACTGTCTCACACTCCGGAAAGTTCTCCAGTATCATACGTGACAGCTCCACTTTGAGGAAGTTGCGCAAGTCGGGGTATGATAGAGTTTTTCGGTTGTCTGTGTAGATAGGCGAATTCCATCCCGAAGCCCACACGAAGGGGTTCTCGGGTTGTAGGTTGATTGCATTGATTTGAAGTAGCTTCTTAGCTAATAACTTGTCCGGTTGTTTCATCGTTATCAAAATTTTTTATTGGTTAAAGCGCTGACTCTATGTCGGCACTTTATATTTACAACACTTTTTCAAGCTGCAAAGTTAACCCTTTGCTTGCGACTTTGCAAATGATAAAGGAATTTTGTAATTTTGCATCATTATGAAACAACCTGCCAACCACGAAGCGACGAACTTCGACGAGCCGCTGTTTTCGATAGTAATACCATCGTGGAATAATCTGCCGTTTCTGCGGCTATGTGTGGATAGCATACGCCAACATTCCGACTACCGGCACCAGATTATAATCCACGTTAACGACGGCAGCGATGGCACTTTGCAATGGGTGCGCGACGAAGGCTTGGACTACACCCACTCCGACCAAAACGTGGGGGTATGCTTGGCTATGAACATGATGCGCACCAAGGTTAAGACCGATTATATCCTCTTTCTCAACGATGATATGTATGTCTTGCCACACTGGGACAAAGCGCTTTACGACGAGATAAAATCCCTTCCCGACAATAAATTCTTCCTCTCCTCGACAACCATACAGCCCCACACGGCATCGGGTCCGGTGGTTCTCGCCGACTATGGCGACACTATAGAGACGTTTCGCCACGACGACCTGCTGCGCGACTATATGACCTTCCCTGTCAAGGACTGGGCGGGCGCTACCCTACCCCCCAACATCGTGCACCGCGACATTTGGGACCTGGTGGGAGGATATAGCGTGGAGTATTCCCCGGGGATGTACAGCGACCCAGATTTCACTGCCAAGCTATGGCTTTGTGGCATTAGGTATATGAAGGGTTTGGGCGATAGCCGCATCTATCACTTCGAGACCAAATCAACTACCCGTATCCGCAAGAACAATGGGCGACTGCAGTTCCTGTTGAAATGGGGCATCTCCTCCTCGTCGTTCAGGAAATATTTCACATGGCGCGAGCAGGAGTATTGCGATGCTAAGGTCAATGCCTACGACGCCAAGAAATTGCGCTATGCCATAGTGAAAGGACGTCTGAGCGCCCTCAAAGCGCTGTTTTCAAAGGATTTCGGACCGTTATGGAAGTTTTGGTCCAAAACGCCGACAGGAGCGGCCAGAAGATACGAGAAATGATATTAGGCGTATTATTACCTCACACTAAGCTCTATGGTGGCGTGAAACGGTTCCTGGAGCTAGGCAACATCTTCGTCAAGATGGGGCACCGATTCATAGTGTTCACCCCCGACGCAGCCGCTCCCACATGGTTTGACTTCAAAGGGGAGATGGCAAGCTTCGACAGCCTCGCGGAGTATAGCCTCGACGCGATATGGACCACCACGGTGCGCTATATCCCGATGATGCTCGAGATGGATGCGCGCCACAAGATATTTTATCATGTGCGCAAATCGGAGGATGTGAAAGAGATAATGAAGAACCCCGAGATAGAGGTCTTTGCTTGCTCCTCTAATGTGCTGGAGTATGACCAAAAGAAGTTCCACAAGGATGTATTTCCGGCAGTGGGAGGCGTCACCGTGGCCAATTACCGTGCAAAAACGGATTATGAGGTTAAGGATCGCCCCTTTGTGGTGCTGGCTTATGGTCGATTGGCGGAGAGGGTCAAGGGCACCAAATATGCAGTGAGTGCTTGCGAACGCCTTTACAAGAAGGGCTACAACGTGAAATTGCTGCTCTACGACACCCCGACGAGCGAAAAGGCGCAGCGCAAGATTGATAAGTTCACCTGTAAATGTCCTTATGAATTTATCCTCAACCACCCCTTTGACCGCAACTACGAGCTGTTTACCCAAGCCGACTGCTTCATCTCTGCCGAGAATCCTAAATATTCCGGATGGAACAACACGGTAGCAGAGGCGATGGCGTGTGGTGTGCCTGTGATCAGCACCATAGCGGGCACTCGCGATCTAATCACCGATGGGGAGAACGCGCTGCTGTCGCCACGTCGTCGCCGTAGCTTTACCAAACGGCTGAAGGTGCTATATGGCGACGCTGCCTTGCGCAAGAAGCTGGGCACCAATGCCCGCAACGATATAATGAATTTTGACTGGGAGAACCTTGCCACGAGGATTATAGCTCACCTGGAGAGTTCTCGTCAGTGATAAAAATAGATTGATTATGAACGCTCAACATGAAAAACTGCAATGGGAGCGACTGATTTGCGACAAACGTCTCGGCTTGGAGGAGTACCACTCGCGCCGCCAGACCCGCAATGATTTCCAGCGAGACTACGACCGCATGGTCTTCTCCTCCCCCTTTCGCCGTTTACAAAATAAGACGCAGGTGTTTCCCTTGCCGGGCAGCATCTTCGTGCACAACCGTCTCACACACAGCCTGGAGGTATCCTCGGTGGGCCGCAGTCTGGCACATGAGATAGCCCTGGGGTTGGCAGAGCGCCATGGCGACAATGAGTATTTCCGCGTCTTTGGCGACATCGTGGCGGCGGCTTGTCTATGCCACGACCTGGGCAACCCACCCTTCGGGCATTCCGGCGAGAAGACCATTGGCGCCTATTTCGACGAGAACGACGCTCTCAAGGAGAAGCTGCAAAGCCAACTCACCGCGCAGCAATGGAGCGACCTGGTCCACTTTGAGGGCAACGCCAACTCCTTCCGTCTTCTCACGCATCAGTTCTGTGGACGTCGTGCCGGAGGCTTCGCCATGACATACAGCACCCTCGCCTCGATAGTGAAATACCCCTATTCCTCGCTCAACGCGGGTAGCCACGGCAAATTCGGGTTCTTCGCCAGCGAGGAGGAGATATTCCGTAAGGTGGCCAACGAGCTGGGTCTGTGGCAGAAGGAGGATGGCGGGTTTGTGCGCCACCCCTTGGTATATGTGGTGGAGGCTGCCGACGACATCTGTTACCAGGTGATGGATATTGAGGATGCGCACAAGCTGCGTGTGCTCTCCACCGCGGAGGTGATAGAGGTGCTGAGCCAATTCTTCGCGCCGGAGATGCGTGGTAAGATAGTGGCTAAGCTGGACCGCGTCGATGACCCCAACGAGAAGATAGCGTTCATGCGCTCCAACGTGATAGGGAAGCTGGTAGAGACCACCACACGCGAATTTCTCGACCATGAGGAGGAGATAATGTGTGGCAAATACAGCGGCACTCTCATTAAAAATATGGAGGCACAGGCGCGACAAGGCTATGAGACCTGCGCTAAGTTGGCATGGGAGAAGATATACCACGCCCCATCGGTAGTGGATGTGGAGATAGCAGGTAACCGCATCATCACCTACCTACTTAAAGAGCTGATGGACGCGGTGTTATACCCCGATAAGACCAGTTCCAAGCTACTTCTCTCCAAGGTGCCGATGCAATACGACGTTCACGCCACAGACCTATACGGCAAGATACAGAGCGTGCTCGACCATGTATCCGC
>CAZLJS010000166.1:0-4026 GCA_964559895.1 uncultured Sangeribacter sp. | reverse complement strand
TCTTACCGACCTCAATAGATCCTATCTCGTCGGCTCTATCTATGGCAGCGGCACCATTAAGCGTCAAGGCGGTGATGGTCTCCTCTATGCTCATATCCATGTGAATACAAGCCAAGGCGATAGTGAGTGGTATCGAACCGGAGAAACATGATCCGGGGTTCAAATCTGTAGCCAGAGCCACCGCCCCATTTGCGTCGATAATCTTACGTGCCGGAGCAAACGGTTCTTTAAGCGCGAAAGCTGTCAAAGGCAACAATGTAGCTACGACATCCTTCTCGGCAAGCGCTTTCACTCCTTCATCGCTGATATGCAACAGGTGATCGGCTGAAACAGCACCAACAGATGCGGCAAGTTCGGCGCCTCCCAAAGTGACTATCTCATCAGCATGGAGTTTGATCTTATACCCCATCTCTTTGGCTGCCAACAACAGACGCTCGGAGTCCTCCAGCTCAAAGACGTTTTTCTCACAAAAGACATCGCAAAATTCTGCCATATCTTTGAATTTGGGCAACATATCCGCGATAATATGATCTACATACTCCGCAGTGCGTCCCTTATATTCGGTAGGGACAGCATGGGCACCAAGGAATGTGGCGACGATATCCACCTTTCTATCTGGATCTGATGCTAGTTGGGCGATAACCTCCAGCATCTTCTGCTCTGTCTCTACATCCAAGCCATAACCGCTTTTCGCTTCTACAGTAGTGACACCCATCTCACTCATTCTATTGAGATAGATGCGGGCCTTCTCTAGCAGCTCTTTGGCATCAGCCTCACGAGTAGCATTTACCGTAGATTGGATGCCACCGCCTCGAGACATTATCTCCATATAGGTGTCACCCTTTAAGCGCCAGCTGAACTCCTCCTCACGATAGCCGCCAAATATAAGATGTGTATGGGAATCCACGAATCCGGGGAGAATCATATTACCCTCAGCATCAAATATCTCGGGAGCGTATGAATCAGAGAGATTAGCTTCTTTCCATTGAGGATATTCAGACATCTCCCCTATCTTGGTTATGATGCCCTCTTTCACAGCTATGAACACGTCGCTAGCTGTATATAAACGCCGCATCGCCATCCCTTTAAGCGCTTTATGGCCTAAAGGGGTAGCGATGTTTGCATTTATGATTATAATATTCCCTGTCATTGGATATTATTCTTCCATTATTCTGGACTCAAGGACTTGTGCCATGGAGAAGTCTTCCAAGCCAAGATAGTATTGAGCGGTATCCACGAGGGCTGCCATTGGCACCAAACCGATAATCTCGCTTCCGGCGATGGTTACGCCCCAACGTCTTGCTTCAAACTTCACGGTCTCAAACACTCTGTAAAGAGCTGTGCGTGTGAAGTCTGTCATATTGATAGATACCTGTACGATACCTCTGTCTGCGAGATCCACGCCCATGGCTTTCACGAATCTGAAACCACCGGAGATGTGGCGGATCTTCTTTGCGATATCTGAAGCGATGTCCAATCTATTGGTGTTGAGGTTGATATTGTATGCTACCAAAGGCATACGAGCGCCAACGGCTACGGTGCCGGCTGTCGGGTGACGTTCTGCTTTGCCGAAGTCTGGTTGCCATTCAGGTTGCTTGATCTTCTCGGCCATGCCCTCAAACTCACCTTTTCTGATAGCTGCCAAGTTCTGGCGGTGAGGTGCTGAGGCTGATTTCTCATAGAGGAATACAGGCACGTCATAGCGCTCGCTAATCTCTTTGCCAACCTCTTTTGACAACTCTACACATTCCTCCATGGATGAATTGCGGATAGGAATAAATGGTATCACATCCACAGCACCCATTCTGGGGTGTTGACCCTCATGTTTTGTCAGGTCAATCAACTCCACAGCTGTACCAACAGCTGCGAGCACTGCATCTTTAAGTGGCTCAGGCTCACCTACCACGGTTACCACCAAGCGGTTGTGGTTCTCATCGTTGGAATAATCCAGCAATTTCACGCCCTGTTTGCCACGGAAATTGTCGATAATCTTCTCAATTTTAGCATGATCGCGGCCCTCGCTAAAGTTAGGCACGCACTCTACTATTGTATTCATTTGATATTTAGTATTTAATTATTATTTCATGATTGATTTAAGCATCTCCTCATCAGCGATGAACGGTTCGGTAATGGAGAAACCATCTTTGCCCTTAGTGTCGTTCCACTCATGGACTGTTGACATGGCATTTTCGTTGCGAGCCCATGAACGACGAGCCACGCCACCCATTACGTCCCAAAGCATGGCGCTACGGAGGATGTTATCCACACGTTCTGAACCATCAAGGACCATGCCGAAGCCACCGTTGATAGCCTTACCGATACCGACGCCACCACCATTGTGAAGTGCCACAAGGCTCATGCCGCGTGCACAGTTCCCGGCGAAGCATTGTACTGCCATATCTGCCATGACGTTGGATCCATCTTTGATATTTGAAGTCTCACGCAACGGGGAATCGGTGCCGCTGACATCGTGGTGGTCACGACCAAGCATGATAGGCCCTACCTCACCGTTTCTAACCATCTCGTTAAAGCGGAGGGCGATGTTGAGACGACCTGTAGCATCCTGATAGAGGATACGTGCCTGTGTGCCTACTACCAACGCATTCTTTTCCGCATCTCTAATCCAGTTGTAGTTGTCTCTATCCTGGCCACGTCTGTTGACGTCAATGCAATCCATAGCGGCATGGTCGGTCTTTACCAAATCCTCATGTTTGCCACTCAAGCATACCCAACGGAATGGGCCATAGCCATAGTCAAACAACATCGGGCCCATGATATCCTCCACGTAGGATGGCCAAATGAAACCGTCTTTCTCATTTTTGCCGTTGCGAGAAATCTCTTTAACACCTGCGTCAAAGACTGATTTCATAAACGCATTGCCGTAATCAAAGAAGTATGTACCCCTCTCCACAAGTGCCTTAATGGCGGTGAAGTGGCGTTTCAATGACTCATCGACTTGAACGCGGAATGCCTTATGATCGGAGTGCAACAGCTCTGTGCGCTGCTCAAATGTGAGGCTTACAGGACAATAGCCACCATCATATACGGCATGACATGAAGTTTGGTCTGAAAGGAGCTCTATCTTCTCATTGTGAGCCACGGCATATTCGAGCAAATCGACAATGTTGCCATGATAAGCGATTGAGATAGGTTCTTTCTTCGCCATAGCCTCATGAGCGAGTTCAAAAGCCTTTGGTATGGAGTCTGTCACCTCTTGTACCCAGCCTTGGTTCTTGCGAGTGTTGATGCGAGATTGATCCACCTCGGCGATGATAGCAGCCGCTCCGGCTATCTCTGCGGCTTTAGGCTGTGCGCCACTCATACCGCCCAAACCGGAGGATACAAATAGGTGTCCGCGCAAGTCACCCTCAGCGGGGATGCCCAGTTTCAGACGGCCTGCATTAAGTAAGGTGTTGAATGTGCCATGCACGATACCTTGAGGACCGATATACATCCAACCGCCTGCTGTCATCTGGCCATAGTTTGCTACACCGAGCTGCATAGCCTCGTGCCAATCATCTTGATTGTCAAACATGCCGACCATCATAGCGTTTGTGATGATCACTCTAGGAGCTTCCGGACGAGAAGGGAACAAGCCTAGAGGGTGTCCGGACTCTATCACCAATGTTTGGTCTGACTCAAGCACCTCGAGGTACTTCTTTATCAAACGATATTGTAGCCAGTTTTGACATACTTGACCTGTCTCACCGTAAGTGACCAGCTCATATGGATAAAGTGCGATATCAAAACAGAGATTGTTGTCGATCATCACCTGGAAAGCCTTACCCTCGATGCATCTACCCTTGTATTGATCTATGGGCTTAGCCTTCAGATCACCTGCCGGTCTGAATCTATAAGCATAGATGCGGCCGCGGGTCCTAAGCTCCTCCAAGAACTCAGGTGCCAACGTTTCATGAAGAGATTCAGGCACATAGCGAAGAGCATTTTTTAATGCTAGGATTGTCTTGGCTGAGTCAAGAGTGTAACCTCTATCGGGAGCGCGTCTGATATCTTTAACAAATTCCG
>CAZLJS010000165.1:0-4092 GCA_964559895.1 uncultured Sangeribacter sp. | reverse complement strand
TTAAAATTTTGTACCTTTGTGTCAATTCTAAAAATAATATGATGAAGACCTCTAAAAAGGTGCAGGACTTCGAAATGAATGGTAAGAAATATTATTATCATTCTCCTAGAATTTGGGACCCTGGAGATAGATAATGTGATAGGCGTAGGATAATTGAAAAATTCTTACTAATTTTGTACAATAAATTAATAAATTTTAGACGTACGTCAGTATGAAGAAGAATTTATATAATGGATTAATGGTTAATGTCAAGGACTACATTATAATCACGTTAGGTCTTGCATTATACGCCGTTGGATTCACTATCTTTATTCTGCCCCATCACATAGTGATAGGTGGCTTTACCGGTTTGGGTACATTGGTTAATTTCGCCACACATGGGTTGATCCCTGTTGCCGTTACCATTTATACCTTGAATGTACTATTGCTCATTGGCGGATTTAAGTTGCTTGGTAAGCAGTTTGTGTTAAGAACAATTTTTGGAGCGACGCTAGCAGCTCTTTCTATCGGTTGTCTTGAGGGATATTTCACCTCTCATCCGCCGATTATGGAGGATATAGGCATGAGCGTCATCCTTGGTGGTATCATGTGTGGTATGGGTATCGGTATGGTATTCGTGCATAATGGATCCTCAGGTGGTACGGATATCGTAGCTGCATTGGTTAATCGTGTGAGCAATGTGAGCATCGGACGCACCATGATGGTTATGGATATGATTATCGTGGCATCATCTCTGTTACTCCCCTTTGAAGGTGACTTTGAAGCTAGAGTGCAAGCAAGAGTGCCAATGATGATTTATGGATGGATTGTCACTTGTATTATCTCTTACATGACAGATCAGCTAATCAATACCAACCGTCAAGCAAAACAGTTTATGATTATCTCTGACCACTGGAAAGATATTGCCACAGCTGTCAACAATGATGCACATCGAGGTGTTACAGTAATGGATGGTGAAGGTTGGTATAGTCATCAAGATGTCAAGATACTGTTGGTATGGTGCCGCAAGATAGAATCTGTCACCATATTCCGTATCGTGAAAAGCATAGATCCATTGGCGATAATCACTCAATCAAATGTGAGCGGTGTTTATGGTAAAGGTTTCGACCAAATGAGGGTTAAACTAAAACGTAAACGAGATATCGACAAAGCAAGACAAAAAGAGGAAGAAAACATCAAAATTACAAAAGATTCTAATACGAAATAATAATGAATATCGGAGAAAAAGCCCTATGTCTTACAGCAGGCGCATTAAGTGTGCCTATGACTACATGGGCTTTTTCTCCGGAGAATTCAAATTTATCTTCGACAGAGACAAACCTTACTACAACCATACAAGCTGAAAATAATACGAGCAATGCTGATGGCCATACGGAAGGCCTAATTGCTGATTTAGCTTGGATTCTACTTCTCGGTGCCGTCGCGACCATTATTTTCAAAAAGCTGCGTCAACCGGTAATATTAGGCTACATCTTAGCCGGATTCTTAGCAAGTCCGAAGTTTACTTATCTGCCATCAATATCCAACCTGGAGAATATTGATTTCTGGGCTGAATTGGGTATTGTTGTGCTCATGTTTACTTTAGGACTTGAATTTAGTTTTAAAAAGCTGATAAAGTCCGGTAGCGATGCCATCATACCAGCATTGGTGATTATAGTAGGCATGACATTTGCCGGCTTTGGCGTTGGCAAACTGCTCCACATGGATGCAATCAATAGCATCTTCCTGGGCGGCATGATATCCATGTCCTCAACGACGATTATTCTTAAGGCACTCACAGACCTCGGCCTTAGACAGAAGAAATTCGCCTCATTGGTGTTGGCTGTGCTTATCCTGGAGGATCTCATGGCGGTATTGATGTTGGTATTGCTGTCATCTATCGCCGTAGGAAATGTAGAGGGCAGTGAGCTATTCTTCGCCGTAGCAAAACTATTATTCTTCTTAGTAATATGGTTCGTGATTGGCGTATATCTCTTACCTCAGATTTTTACCCGCACAAGAACCACGCTTAACAACGAGACCCTATTGGTGATAAGTATGGGCCTATGCTTTGGTATGGCTGTGTTTAGCGTTTATTGCGGATTCTCACTTGAATTGGGCGCATTCGTCACCGGTTCTGTATTAGCCGGAACAATTCTGGCTGAAAGAATAGAAAAGGTGGTGCAACCAATCAAAGACCTTTTTGGTGCAATATTCTTTATCTCCGTTGGTATGATGGTGGACCCTAATATTATCATCCAATATTGGCCTCAGATAATCCTATTGGCCGTAGTTGTGATAGTAGGTATGATCCTATTTGGTACCATAGGTATGTTGCTATCCGGTCAGACATTAAGAATAGCAATCGAGAGTGGCTTTACTCTGACGCAGATTGGTGAGTTCTCATTTATCATAGCCACGTTGGGAATGAGCCTAGGCGTGTTGTCATCTGAGATCTATCCGATCATAGTAGCTGTTTCAGTGATAACCATCTTTACCACTCCCTATTTCATCAAGTTGTCGCAACCTGCGTATAAGTTTATAGAAAAGCATCTGCCCAAAGGATTCCAGTTCCTCATCGAACGTTATTCAGAACAGAGCTCAGATACCAGCGAGACAAAAAAATTGTGGCGCTCAGTATTGTCACGATATTTGACTCGCGTATTGTTGTATAGCGCTATCCTAATAGCGATAATATTGGTAAGTAAATTAGTGCTATTCCCCTTGATGGATGATCTATTGCATTCATGGGGTAAATTAGCCTCAACGATAATAACCTTGGTGGTGATGTCGCCCTTCCTAGGCGCGATGCTCTTCAGGGCCTCTACCCCATCTGAAAGAGTGAAACTGCATGCCACTGCAGCGTTCTACGATGTGCCGTTAATGGCGATGACTATTATCAGGTATCTGGTTGTATTCCTTTTCATCGTTTACTTTATATCGTTGACGTATGGCGCCACTATAGGTTGGCTTGTAGGCGCCGGATTCTATATCCTAATCCTCATAGCCGCATCCAAACGTTTGCGCAATATATATCGTCGCATGGAGGATAAATTCATGCAAAATCTAAATGTGAGGGAGAACACTCGACTAGGTGTCAATAATAATATAGTCTCGGATCTCCACTTAGCATATATAGAGGTGGGCTATAACTCACCATTCGTGGGGGATAGATTGAAATCCTCAGGACTTCGCCAGAAATATGGCGTCAGTGTGTCGAGCATACAGAGAGGTATGCAGTTTATTCCTCTTCCCGATAAAGATATACGCATCTTCCCCGGTGACGTTTTGGGCGTGATTGGTACTGATGAACAGATTAAGTGCCTAAACGATGATATAGAGTCATATGAGAAGGTCGCAGTGCCTGATTCATCTGCTATACCAAGCGTGGAATTGGTGAGCGTAAAATTGTCGGCAAACTCTCCAGTGTTAAATAAGAAACTATCGGAATGTGATATACCAAACACATACAACGCCATGTTGATAAAGTTAATAAGGGGTGAGGAACATCTTCAACCGCTACCCGAGATAGTGCTTTGTCAAGATGATTTATTGTGGTTGGTCGGTAATCCGAAAGATATAGAGAATATTAGATAATAGGTAATTTAAATCATAAAGGTATGCAGCAAAAAATCATTATCCTAGACTTTGGCTCGCAGTACACGCAACTGATAGCCCGAAGAATTAGGGAATTGAACACTTACTGTGAAATCCATCCGTATAATAAGTTTCCACAGGATACGGATGGCATTATCGGTGTGATTCTATCCGGTAGCCCATACTCGGTGAATGATCCTCAGGCTTTGCACGTGGATCTATCACAAATCCGCAACAAATATCCACTATTGGGTATCTGCTACGGTGCGCAGTATTTGGCGTTCACTAATGGAGGTAAGATAGAATCTACCGACACTCGTGAATATGGTAAAGCTGAATTGGTGAAACACGACGATTCAGACTTACTTATGCACGGGGTGCGCAATGGCTCTGTGGTTTGGATGAGCCATGGCGATTCTATTGTCAGCACGCCTGACAGCTTTATCAATGTGGGAAGTACGGCCGATGTGGCAAATGCAGCTTTCCATATTGAAGGCGAGAATACTTGGGGCGTAC
>CAZLJS010000164.1:0-4103 GCA_964559895.1 uncultured Sangeribacter sp. | reverse complement strand
TTGAAAGCCAACGGCGAGCCCCAAACTACTCCTATCTGGCACCTCATCGCCCTCAAGGGTGAAGCTCAAGTAGAGGGTGACGTAGTAGTAGGCGCAAGCTCTGAGTACGACAAAATGCGCGGCAACGTGGTTAACATGACCATGAACGACCGCGGCGCTCAAGAGTGGGCCACCGTGACTCGCAACAATATCAACCGCCCCGTAGCAATCGTACTTGATAACAACGTTTACTCTTATCCTAATGTCAACAACGAAATCACCGGCGGTCGCTCTGAAATCACCGGTAACTTCACTCCTGAGGAGGCTAACGACTTGGCAAACGTGCTCAAGTCCGGTAAAATGTCTGCAAAGGTAGATGTTGTCAGCAACAACGTTATCGGTCCTTCACTAGGTGCTGATGCCGTTCAACAAGGTTTCATCTCCTTCGTTGTTGCCATCATCCTGTTGATGATCTTCATGATCCTTATCTACGGTGTCGTTCCCGGTTTGGTAGCCAACGTAGGTTTGATCCTTAACTTGTACTTCACACTCGGTATCCTTGCCTCCATCCAAGCAGTGCTTACCCTCTCCGGTATCGCCGGTATCGTCTTGGCATTAGGTATGGCTGTAGATGCCAACGTGCTTATCTTCGAGCGTATCAAAGAGGAGCTCGCTGCCGGCAAGAAATTGCGTCAAGCTATCTCTGAAGGTTACAGCAACGCATTCTCCGCAATCTTCGACTCCAACCTCACCTCTGTCATCACAGGTATCATCCTCTTGGCATTCGGTTCAGGTCCTATCAAAGGTTTCGCTACTACGCTTATCATCGGTTTGGTTTGCTCATTCTTCACAGCAATCTTCCTCACTCGCATCGCGATGGACTTGCTTACCAAGAATGGCCGTTGCGCTAACATGAAGTTCACTACAGCAGCTTCTCGCAACTTCCTCGCACACACCAAATACAACTTCATCGGCTCATCCAAGAAATCATTCCTCGTATGGGGTATCTTGATTGTCGTTTCAATCGCGTCACTCTTCGTGCGCGGTCTTAACCAAGGTATCGATTTCTCCGGTGGTCGCAACTACGTAGTTCAATTCGAAAAAGATGTAGATGCCAACGCAGTTAGCGCTAAGCTCAACAAGTTCTTCCAAGAGAAAGCCAACGACGCTACTGTCAGCACATCAGCCATCTTCATCGACTCCAACTCCAAACTTAGAATTTCCACCAACTATAAGATAAATGAGAAGGATGTAGATAACGAGGTCACCGATCTTCTTTACGAAGGCCTTAAGAGTGAGCTCACCGTCAATGGCAAATTGATGGATAAGAACACCTTCGCTATCGCCGACGAGAACCACGGTATCATCTCAATCCAGAAGGTTGGTCCTTCAGTGGCAGATGATATGCGTCGCGACGCTTACTGGGCTGTAGGTCTTGCAGTGATCTGTATGTTCCTTTACATCCTCTTGCGTTTCCGCAACGTAGCCTTCTCACTCGGTGCAGTAGCAGCGGTTGCTCTCACAGCATTCCTTATCATCGGTTTCTACTCCGTATGCTGGGGCCTCTTCCCCTTCTCCATGGAGATAGACCAATCCTTCATCGCCGCCGTCTTGACTATGATCGGTTATCAGATTAACGATACCGTGGTAGTCTTCGACCGTGTGCGTGAGATGATGAAGCTGTACCCCAAAGAGGACAGAAAAGAGACATTCAACAAAGCACTCAACACTACATTGACACGTACATTCATGACATCATTGTCAACATTGCTCGTATTGCTTTGCATCTTCTTCCTCGGCGGCGACACCATCCGCTCATTTACATTCGCCATGATCTTCGGCGTAGTTGTAGGTACATTCTGTTCACTCTTCTGCGCAGCACCTGTAGCTTATGCAGTTCTTCGTCGCACATTAGCGAAGAAAGCCGCAGTGCAAGGAGAGACAGCTGCCGTTCAGGGCAACCGTCGCTTCAACTAAATCAATCTCAATTTAACCATAAGGGCACGATGAAAATCGTGCCCTATTTTTTTATCCCTTTCGCGAGTCATGCCCCTGCGCATCAAGGCCTCCGGCGAGTCATGCCCTCTGCGTAGCCATCCATACAAGCAAGGGCGCAAGGCCTAGCTTTAGCAGTTCTGAGGGCGCAAGCCCGAAGTGCAGGGCGTTAGCCCCCATTGTAGCAAGGCCCCGGCGAGTCATGCCCTCTGCGTAGCCATCCATAAAAGCATGGCGCAAGGCCTAGCTTTAGCAGTTCTGAGGGCGCAAGCCCGAAGTGCAGGGCGTTAGCCCCCATTGTAGCAAGGCCCCGGCGAGTCATGCCCCCTGTTGTATCAAGGCCTCGCCGAGTCATGCTCCCTGTCGTAGCAAGCATCCATATGAGTATCACTGCCTTGCGCGATTTACCTACATTTATGCACAATTTTGTTCATAACTATACACACCTTATCCGCAGCTTATATACACAATATTGACCCTTTATCTACAGCTTATGAACAAGTTATGCACAATCGCTGTGCATATCCATATCTCCGCACTATTATCCCCATTCTCCGCCACTATAATTTGCCCGTCTATGAATTATTTACTATTTTTGCAGCATAAATCAAGAGGGGTGCGCATGGAGACAATGCGCTGAGATCATACCCTATGAACTTGACATGGTTAATGCCAACGAAAGGACTTGATATGCACTATACTTTCCCGACGGTGCCCCTCCTTAATTAGTTATCAACAATGAAAGTAGAAATCAACAACCATGAAGTGGTAGTTGCGGAGGATGTCACCACCTTATCACAACTTTTAAACCAAGAGGGCTTCTCCGGAGTCGGTCAAGCCGTAGCTGTCAATAATCGTGTGGTACCCCGCACTCAATGGGACTCTTTTGCCATCGAAGATGGTATGAAACTCACAGTGATACGTGCGGTCTGTGGCGGTTAATCAGTGTCGTATGCGTAAGATTGTTATCACTCTCCCATACGCCGTCGCTAATGAAGCTAACGAGATAGCGCGCATGCTCCGCTGCGAGGATGTGTGGCGCGTGCATATCCGCAAACCGGAATACACCGAGACGCAGATGCGCACCTTGCTCGACGCTATCCCCGCTGATCTACGCAGCCGCCTTACCCTGCATGATTTCCACAACCTTGCCGCGCAATATGGCGTGGGTGGCTTGCAGCTCAACCGCCGTCACCCCGAAGCTCCGACAGGATGGCAGGGGATGGTGAGCCGTTCGCTCCACTCCATAGCCGAGGTGGAAGCGTTTCATGGCGATTATGCCTTTATCAGCCCCATCTATCCCAGCATCTCCAAGCCAGGATATGTGGGTTCGTTGGATATGGCGCAGCTAAGAGAGGTGCTCAAGTCACACCATAATATATATGCACTGGGTGGCGTCACTGCGGATAAGTTCGCGGAATTGACCGAGATGGGGTTTCGTGGCGCCGCAATGCTTGGTGCCGCCTGGAGAGCCGACATACAGCCGGATAAGTTTCAGCTGCAATTCATCTCGCATACCAACGACCGCTACGACACCATAAGCGGTAGCGAGGCTGCCCTCAAAGGTGGCTGTCGCTGGGTGCAGTTGCGCATGAAAGGTGCCGACCAACAGACGCTTATCGCTACCGGAGAACGGCTCGGTGAGCTATGCCGTGAATATGGTGCCACATACATCGTCGATGACCATGTGGAGTTGGTGGAGCGCCTTAACGCAGATGGCGTACACTTAGGCAAGAATGATATGCCGGTAGCAGAGGCGAGAGCGATACTCGGACCACGGCGCATCATAGGCGCCACAGCCAACACCTTCGAGGATTTGCGCCGTGCCGTAGAGGCTGGTGCCGACTACGTTGGCGTGGGCCCATTCCGTTTTACGCAGACAAAGAGCAATCTAAGTCCCATCCTCGGCATCGAGGGTTACCATGAGATAGTGCGTCGTTGCAGCGAGGCAAATATCACAGTGCCTATTGTCGCCATAGGTGGCATCATCATCGCCGACATCGCCGACATCATGGCTACCGGAGTGGCTGGAATAGCGGCCAGCGGAGTGATACTCAACGCATCAGACCCCGCAGACACGACTGCCAAAATGCTGCGGCAGATAAGTGTCTGAGAAATAGGATGAATAG
>CAZLJS010000163.1:0-4115 GCA_964559895.1 uncultured Sangeribacter sp. | reverse complement strand
TGGCGGCCATGGAAGGCACTGCGCGGCTGGCGCAACACGCGGTCACAGCAGGCTGCCAACTCGGCGGCATCAAAGCCTTTGGTGACGTAGCAGCCCTCTATGTCTCCCATCATCTCGGGCACGTTGCCCACCGGTGTGCAGACCACCGGCACGTTGCAGCAGAGGCACTCCTTGACGGAGTTGGGCGACCCCTCAAAGTCGGAGGTCATCAGGTGCAGGTTGCACGCGTTCATGATGGTGGGTATCTGCTCACGCGGCGTATTGCTGAGCTCTATCGACACCACATTAGCGTAGTGATACTCCTCCTTCAGCAGGCGCAACACCTCGTCGTAACGGTCCTTGCGTTTCTGCGTGCGCTTACCCTTGTTGGAGTCCATGTAGAGGATATAGATGCTATCCTGCTCCCATCCGAGCTGTCGGCGGGCCTCATCGCGATTCATAGGGGCGAAGAAATCGGAGTTGCAGCCATTGGGCAGATAGACTACCTTCTTGTATTTCAGATAGTTGGAGGGGTTATTCTTGATTATAATCTTATTAAAGAAGGGGTATAGCAGGCGAAACACCCACTTGCCATACTCATGGTCGGGATCGTTCTGGTACGACAACACGCATTTATGCGTCAGCGCGCCACCCGAGAGCAGATATATCAGCCCCGACACGGCGTGATGGCAGTGCGCCAGGTTGTAGCTACGCGACCATGCCAACGGCATAATCCTGAACACCGATTTGATATGCTGTTTCATGCCCCCATTCTCCTTACCGTTGGAATAGAATAGCGTGGTCTCGACGCCGAGGCGCTCCACAGACTCCTTCTGCTCCTTCATGAAGATGCCGAAGATGGGGAATTTGGGCGTGGGATAGTTGGATGTGACCTGTAATACTTTCATAGGTTGTAATACTCTTTATACCAATCAATATATCGTTTCATGCCGACGTTAAGGTCGGTGGCGGGCTTAAATCCGGTAGCGTCTTGGAGCAGTGTGGTGTCGGCATAAGTACCTACCACGTCGCCCGACTGCATAGGCATCATATTCTTCTGCGCCACCTTGCCGATAGCGTTCTCGATGGCTTGGATGAAGTCCATAAGCTTCACCGGTGCTGAGTTGCCGATGTTATAGACGCGGTAAGGGGCTGAGGAGGTGGCAGGGTTAGGCTGCTCGGCGTTCCAGGTAGCGTCGGGGGTGGCGGGTGTGTCGATGACGCGTATCACCCCCTCCACGATGTCGTCGATGAAGGTGAAGTCGCGAAACATCTCGCCGTTGTTAAACACCTTGATGGCGCGGTCGTGGAAGATAGCGTCGGAGAATAATGCGGGCGACATATCGGGCCTGCCCCAGGGACCATAGACGGTGAAGAAGCGCAATCCGCTCGTGGGGATGCCGTATAGGTGGCTGTAAGCGTGCGCCATAAGCTCGTTGGACTTCTTAGTGGCGGCATATAGGCTCACGGGGTGCGCTATGCTGTGGCTCTCCTGATAGGGGGTGTCGGCGTTAAGGCCATACACGCTGCTGGAGCTGGCATATACCAGGTGCGACACACCGCCGTGGCGGCAGCCCTCCAGGATATTGGCGAAGCCCACAAGGTTGCTGTCGATATATGCGAAGGGGTTCTCGATGGAGTATCTCACACCGGCTTGCGCGGCGAGGTTCACCACCACGTCGTAGTGGTCGGCGGCGAAGAGTGCTGCCATGGCGTCGCGGTCCTCCAGCGATACCTTACGGAAGGTGAAATTAGGGTATTTAGAGCTCGTTACAGCCTCTCTGTTGGCAATAGTGGTATCCGTCGCCAGAAGGGTGTGGAGGCGGTCCAGCTTCAGCTGAGGCTCATAATAGTCGTTGAGATTATCTATGCCTATCACCTCATCGCCACGCTCCACCAAACGCAGAGCTACGTATGAACCGATAAACCCGGCGGCGCCGGTAACTAATACTTTCATCAGTAATTACATATTTGGTTATACAAGTCGGCCACCTGCCCGGCGATATAGTCCCAGTTATAGCAGGAGAGGTCGTACTCTCTCCCTGAGGTGGTGCTTGCGGCATGGGCGCGGAGCTTACCTTGCAGCAGTGCGGTCAAGCTATCCACGTCGCCCACTTTAAAGAAATCTGTCTGCTGCAGACAGTTAATCGTATTGGCAGGTATATCGCTCACTATCACGTCGAGGTTATAGCTCAGCGCCTCGAGCAACGCTATCGGCAACCCCTCGTGGTATGAGGGCAGCACAAACAAGTCGGCATTGGTCATGATCTGGTTGAGCTTCTCGCCACGGATAAATCCGGTGAGCACCACCCCTTTGGTGTCGCGCGCCATCTGCTTCAACGTGCGCGAATACTCATCCTCATGGTCGGCATCTCCGGCGATAACAAGCTTATAATCAGTATCTCCCAAGCGTCGATACGCCTCTATCAGGTCGTGAAAACCTTTCTCCTTGACGAAGCGGCCCAACGCCACGATATATCGCCCCGTGGTCAGCCCCAACGACTGGATATAGTCGGTATTTTTGGACTTCACAGGTGTCTCTACTCCGTTGTAAATCAGGTCGGTATCCTTGCGGCCATATCTGTTTGCCACAATGTCGGCGATGGTCTGCGAGATGACGATGACGCGATTGCTATATTTAGAGCCCAGGCGCTCACCCGTCTTGAGGATAAACTTCGCCAGCTTGCCCCACTTATCGCGGTCATAGTCCGGACCATGGTTGGTCATCACCACCTTCATACCCAATAGTCGGGCAAAGGGAACCATGATGGCGGGACCGATGGCATGGACATGTAGCACGTCGGGATGTAGCTGTCGAGCCTTTATCACCGCCAGGAAGGTGTGGATGATAGCCTCAAAACTCTTCTTGCGCGGAGTGTAGAGGTCTAACAGCTTGACACGCTTATAGTTATCAATCTTATTCTCGGGAGTGACATAAGTAGAGCGGCGTATCACGGTGACATCATGCCCCATCGCGGCGATGCGTGGATATAGCTGTTCGCAGTGTGTCTCTACGCCACCCATGATGTTGGGGATGCCTCGTGTGCCTATCACTACTATCTTCATACCCCTTAGAATTTAGTGCGCAAATCCCCCTGTTGCGGGTCTTGGCCCACGTCATACCAGCATTTATCCAGGCAAGCCTCTTTGCCCTGCAAGGAGCGAAGCTTATTCTTCAGCGCCCACTTAGCCGGATGCTTGATATACTTATGCATCACCGGCGACGCCGTGCCTACCATCCAGCAGTTCTTGGGACAACGGCGCACCATGCTGCGCACCTTCTCCGCCTGCTCACTGTTCCAGATAGTCATAAAGTCGGCATCGTGGATATTGCCCATCGACTCCTTCCAGTATTTCTTCTCCAAGCCATTGCAGGGATAGACCTCGCCGCTAGGATCGATGAAGAAGTTGGCGCTACCCGCCTCGCAGGGCAACATGCGGCGTCCACCCTCGATATAGTTGATTAAGCCCATGTTGAAGAAGGCGCGGAACCACGACTTGGGGTGTTTCTCCTTAAGTTGCCAGTTAATCAAGGTCTTGAAATTGTCGCACACCTCCTCTTTGTTGGTCACCACGTTGTCATCCTTATGGAAATAGTAGGAATTGTGGAACGAGGCAGTGGCAAACTCCATGCCCAACGACAGCGACAACTGATAGAGCGACAGCATATCGTGGGAATTATTATTGGAAACGGTGCAGCCGAAACCTATATCCTTCAGACCCATCTGCTTGAGCGTCAGCAACGTACGAAGGCCCTTGTCGAAGCCACCCGGACGACCGCGCAGCTCATCATTCTTCTGGCTCAAGCCCTCAATAGATATGCGGATACCAATCTTGGGGAAACGCTTGGCGAGAGCTATCACTCTATCCTCAAACCATCCTGAGGTGGAGATGACGATGCGGTCTGTATGCTTATAACACTCCTCGACGATCTCCGCCAGGTCCTCACGGATAAAGGGCTCGCCACCGGTGAGATTGATAAACTTCAGCTTAGGCAACGTAGTGAGGTCAGAGGCTTTAATCTCTGTGGATTTATCTGTAGGGTGCTGCCAAATGTTGCACATGGCGCAACGCATCGGGCAGCGATATGTCAATATTATTGAGGCATCTGTGGGTACTGTACCGGTCATATTCTT
>CAZLJS010000162.1:0-4119 GCA_964559895.1 uncultured Sangeribacter sp. | reverse complement strand
GCAGATACATTATACCGGAGATTTCCGAGGAGATGAGCCGCAATATTTCTCTAAAAATGAATTTAAATTGTTACCCTCGGCAAGTATAAATCTCTTCATACCGAAATGGGATCAAAATATATCATTGGAATTTCGAGATTATGTCACCCGCCCGGGCTATGCCAATCTCAATCCTTACAAGAAATGGACATCAGAGACAACGTATAGCGTTGGAAATCCCAATCTAAAATCCTATCTATACTATTCGTTATCTCTACGTTATTCTTTCCTTGACTATATCGTAGGTGTTTCCGGCAATTATACGGATCACTCCACATCGTTGTATTACCATTTTACTCCGGATGGCAAGACAGAGTATATTAATGGAGATATTGGCAGGAGTAAAGGAGCAAGCATATTTGCTAACTACAACAAAATGTTGTTTAACGGTATATGGATGCTAGATGCCACATTAAGGTATCGTTTTTCAGAAGTGACCGGTAAAACTGAGCAGAAATTAGATTATATTTCTAACGATTGCATGTTTGATGTATTCAGTATCATCAGTCTTTCAAGGCGTTATGGTGCTACCCTTCGTGCGTTTTACTCACTTTCGACACCATCAAGTGAAGTACGCGGTAAGAATAACACAATCCATTATATGGGATTAAGCTTCGCACAAAGGCTTAAATGTGGAATCACATATTCAGTGTCGGTGACATCTATCGTTGGTAATAGTACAAGAAAATATAGTACAGATGGTTATAGTTACAACTATAAATTTTATCAGTATCCGGGATTTACATGTACTATAAGCTATAAATTTGGACATCAGCGCGTGAAAGGTGCTAAAGAGAAAGAGGTGAACAAACTGGATAGCCGATTCTGACATTAGAATGTCGTTACCGGCTATCGCGGGTATATTGCTCTCGTTATGGTATCGCTATTTTGGTGACCGTAGTGGCGTTGCCGCTTGCCTCCTTGATGATATAGATACCTGACGGCAAAGTTTCTTTGCGGATATCATGCGCAATGCCATCGTAAATTAATACGCCATGAGGTGTGAACACTTGGATATGCGCCGCGGAGCCGCTGTCTAATGACGATGGTGTGATGCCCGAGGATTCGGAGGGCTGGAACTCGTAGCTCTTGCGGATGGTGCCATATTCGTTTGTGATCACAATAGTCACTTGGCTGGCATATTGTGAAGTGATGTTGCCGGTGGTGAAATGAGCTGTCTCCGGCTCGTCGATACGGTATGTGCGGAGTGAGGAGTTATACTCCTCTTCGACCTCTACGGTGATATGTTGTGCCCCTGCATATTCCACCGTGCCGGAGATGCGGAATGTGTACATATCTTCGTTGTCGATGCGCTGGATATCTATCGCTATAATCACCGGTTTGAGGTCGAGGGTGAGCATAAAAGGCTCCGCGTGGCGGGTCTCGCCTGAGATGGTGTATTCACACTCTATTTTCCCCTCCACGTTGCCGTCGTCGCTGATGTAATAGCCAGATAGCTCCTCCATCGGGGTTATGCTGAATTGAGGGGCGCTGTCGGATTGTATCTCGGCATATTCGCCATCCGAGGACTTTAAGTAATAGTGCCACTGATGTTGCGACACCTGAGCGCCGTCGCTCTCCAGCGAGAATGTGTGAGTGAGATATTCCGACCCTATGCCGTCTTCCGCGATGTTGTCGCAAGAAATTTTGGGCATAGAGGGCTGCTCAACCTCCTGCGCGAGCGCGTTGGCTGATGATGTGGATAAACCGAGGATAATCGCGGTACCCCAAAGAACTATGTTAAGCTTTTCCATACTATATTAATCAATATTCAACAATCGGTAATTAAATCCGTCGCAAAGTTTCTTAAACGTCAAATCCGCAGACGTCGCGCAGATATTCTTTCCATTTGGCGGAGAATTCGGCGTTCATAGCTTCGGGGTAACGGATGTCGGTAAACACCTGTGCCAGGTTGGCTTTGCCGTTCTCTGCAACGAATTTCTTGTTCTCCTCAAATTGGTCTTTTGGGGAATAGATTTGGGCGATATCCTCGTCGCTGAAGTCGCTATAAGAGCCGTAGTGCAAGATGCCGCGTTGCTGGATGCGTTCTGTGTCGGCACCTTCTTCTGCGGGAAAACCGATGGCGATGGTGGTGAGCGGTATCACTCGTTTAGGCAGCTTGAGCAGTGTCGCGATGTCGGGGGCGGTAAATGTGGTTGTGCCGAGATAGCAAGTGCCAAGGCCAAGGCCTTCGGCGATGGTTACTATCTGCTGGGCGAAGATAGTGGCGTCAAAGAATCCGTAGAGCAGTCCTTCCCAGTTAGAGAAACCCGGTTTGGCGTCGTTGAGGTGGCACCAGCGTTCAAATCTGGTAAAGTCGGCACATACGGTGAGGAGCGCTGCGGCGCCTGTCGATGCCGGTTGGTTGAAATGCAGCTTTGCCAATTCGCGGCGTTGCTCGGGTTGGGTGGTGGCGATGACCGAATAGAGCTGCATGTTGCCTGTGGTGGGGGCTTTGCTTGCCAATGCCACTATCTCTTCTATCAGTTGCGGTGCCACGGCGGTATCTTTGAATGATCTCACGCTACGGCGTTTGCTGAAGTATTCTTTCTCCATAGTAGATATTTTTTACAAAAGTACAAAAAAAATAAAGATGCTCCACCTTTTAGCGTGATGGAGCACCTGATTTATTGCTGTTGTATTCTTCTTACATGTTGTGGTGTGAGGAGTAGTTGGGGGCCTCACTAGTGATAGCCACGTCGTGGGGATGGCTCTCGAGCACACCTGCTGAAGTGATGCGGGTGAACATGGCCTGGTGTAGCGCCTCGATGGTAGCCGCGCCACAATAACCCATACCGGCTCTCAAGCCGCCCAGCATCTGATACACTACCTCATAGAGGGTGCCTTTGTAAGGTACGCGGGCTGCGATGCCCTCCGGCACGAGCTTCTTGTTGTTCTTCTCGTCGCCTTGGAAGTAGCGGTCTTTGGAGCCTTTCTCCATAGCTTCGAGGGAGCCCATACCGCGGTATGCTTTGAATTTACGGCCGTTGAAGATGATGGTGTCGCCGGGGGACTCCTCCACGCCTGCGAGCATACCGCCGAGCATTACAGACGATCCGCCTGCTGCCAATGCTTTCACGATGTCGCCGCTGTAGCGGATACCACCGTCTGCGATAGCGGGGATGCCATAGCCTTCAAGTGCTTTGGATACCTCATATACGGCGCTCAATTGGGGCACGCCTACTCCGGCAACTACGCGTGTGGTGCAGATGGAGCCGGGGCCGATACCTACTTTCACCGCGTCGGCACCATGGTCGGCGAGGTATTTGGCAGCGTCGCCGGTGGCGATGTTGCCTACTACGATGTCGATGTCGGGAAAGTTGCGCTTAGCATCCTCGAGGACGCCGATCACACCTGCTGAGTGGCCGTGGGCGGTGTCGATTACCAATGCGTCAACGCCGGCTTTAACCAATGCCTCAGCGCGAACCATGCTGTCGGGAGTGACTCCGATGCCTGCTGCTACGCGCAGACGACCAAGGCTGTCTTTGCAAGCGTTGGGTTTATCTTTTGCTTTCTTTATGTCTTTGTAAGTTACCAGACCGATGAGGCGGCCGCTGTTGTCAACCACGGGGAGCTTCTCTATCTTATGGCGTTGGAGAATCTCGGTAGCCTCTTCCAGGTTGGTAGATTGATTAGTTGTGATAAGGTTCTCGCTGGTCATCACCTCTTCCACGGCGCGGGTGAGGTCTTTTTCGAAGCGGAGGTCGCGGTTGGTGACGATACCTTTAAGGTTGCCGGCTTCGTCCACTACGGGGATGCCACCGATGTGGTACTCTTGCATAAGGCTTAGCGCTTGTGATATGCTGCTGCCGATGCGGATGGTCACGGGATCGTAGATCATGCCATTTTCAGCGCGTTTCACAGCGTGAACTTGGCGCGCTTGCTCCTCGATGGTCATGTTCTTATGGATAACACCGATACCACCTTCGCGAGCGATAGCGATAGCCATGCTGGACTCGGTGACGGTATCCATTGCTGCCGATACCAATGGCACATTCAAAGTTATTCTACGAGAAAAATTTGTAGTAAGAATAGCGTCTTTGGGGAGTATACGCGAATACGCGGGCACAAGAAGGACAT
>CAZLJS010000161.1:0-4147 GCA_964559895.1 uncultured Sangeribacter sp. | reverse complement strand
ACCCGAGCCTGAAAGATATCAAGCTGGTGGCGCTCCCCGACACCGTATTGCCAGGCGTGAGCCACGACCTCGCACTGCATCGCAAAGAGGTGATACATGACCTGAGATATGACCTGGAGGTAACCATCCCCGAGTCACCACAGGAGCTAGCCTCGGGAAAAGTGACGATACACCTGCGCCTCGACAACCCCGAAGAGCTGGTGATAGACTACGCCTTACCGGAAAACATCAAGTCGGTATCCAAACGCTACCGCACTGTCAACCAACATATTATCATACCCAAGGCAGATCTCAAACGGGGTGACAACAAGATAGTCATCACCTTCAGCATACCGCCGCGCTGGCTCAACCGCCGCGACGATTTCCTCTACACCCTCTCCGTCCCCGACAAGTCGCGATACCTCTTCCCCTGCTTCGACCAACCCGACATTAAAGCGGTGTTCAACCTGCAACTCACCATCCCCGAGAAATGGAAATGCGTCGCCAACTCCTCTGTCGTTAAGCAGGTTAACGTCAAGAACGACATGACGCGCTACACCTTCTCCCCCACCCTGCCGCTGAGCAGCTATCTATTCTCCTTCGTAGCCGGAGAGTTCAACACCGTCAGCGCCACAGAGAACGGCAAGACCGTGACGCTATACCACAAGGAGAGCGACCCTACATACACCGACCAATGCCAAGAGATTCTGCGTCAGGTCTTTGCGTCGATAAAATGGATGGAGGACTACACGGGCATCTCGATGCCATTCCCCAAATATGACCTGGTGATAGTGCCCGGATTCCAGTTTGGCGGCATGGAGCACGCCGGAGCCATCCTCTATAACGACAAGATGCTCTTCCTCCCCGAGCACGCCACCATCGAGCAGGAGCTGTCGCGCACCTCCATCATCGCCCACGAGACGGCGCACCTATGGTTTGGCGACTACGTGACCATGAATTGGTTCAACGAGGTGTGGATCAAGGAGGTATATGCCAACTATTTCGCAGCGCTGATATCCCATCCGCTATATCCCGAGATTAACCACTCGCTGCGCTTCATGCTTGAGCACGCCCCCGCGGCATATAGCGAGGACCGCACACCCGGTAGCTACCCCATCCAACAGAGCCTCAGTAACTTACAAGACGCCGGAATGATCTACGGCAACATCATCTACTACAAGAGTCCCATGGTGATGGACGCTATGATAAAGCTCATGGGGGAGAATGCCTTCCGCGAAGGTATCCGCGAATATCTCTCCTGCTACCCCTACGGCAACGCCACCTTCGACAACCTGGTGGAGAAATTTGACAACCATACCGACGCCGACCTCAAGAAATGGTGCAGCACATGGGTTTACGACAAGGGTATGCCGCAAATCGACGTCACCGTGGGCAACGACGGCGTGACGCTCAAGGGTGACGGCAGTGGTCGTCCGCAACGCGTGCAGATACGCCTTGACGACGCCATCGAGGAGCGATACGTCACCGACGAGGGGTGCACCATCCCCACCAAGGAGAGGCCTAAGTTGGTGGCTGTCAACTACGACGGCACCTCCTATGGCTATTTCGCCATGGATAGCAGCTATATCGACACCGCATTGGCACATATCGCCGCCATGGATGAGAATGGGCGAGGAGCGACGCTCATCAACGCATACGAGGCCACCATACGCCACGATTACTATTATAAGGAGTTTATACGCCATATCACCGGATTCATCGCCACAGAGCCTAATTCGCTACTCTACGGCAGAGCATTGAGCTATTTGGAGTCGGTGCGCGCCCTGCACCCCGACGAGGAGTGCGACACCGCGCTGGAGAACGCGTTGCTGGAAATCATCAAGGAGAGCAAGGATGAATCACGCCGTATCGCCGCGCTGCGCACACTCTCGCGCGTGATGGACTCTCAGGAGGCTATAGAGGCGGTGTATAAGCTATGGAACGGCGACAGCGACATCACCTTCACCCCGGGCGAGGTGGATGCCGTAGCCCTCTCCTATCAGTTGGCGATACGCCTGCCGGAACACGCCGACGAGATAGTGGCAACGCAACGCAAACGCCTCTCCAGCGAGAACTTACTGCATGAATACGACTTCGTATCGCCATCTGTGTCGCCATCTAAGAGCGTCCGCGACTCGGTATTCAATGCGCTACTGAAGGTGGAGAACAGGGGCGTGGAGCCATGGGTGCGCAGCTCCTTGGCAAACCTCAACCACCGTTGCCGCCGCGCCGAGGCGAAGGAGTACCTATTGCCAGGCCTCGAGGTACTGGAGGAGATTAAGCAGACCGGCGACATTTTCTTCCCTAAATCCTGGCTGATGTCGCTATTTGCCGGTCATGAGCAGCGCGACATCGACGATGCCATAGACACTTTCCTGGCGCAACACCCACGATACCAAGAGAAACTACGCAATAAAGTGCTATTCTTTAGAAGCCGATAACGACAAAAAAAATGACGTCCTACCCTCACGGGTAAGACGTCTTTCAAATCGGTTTGGTGTTTGTTTCTTCTCTTGTAACTATATTACAAACAAAACACCTATATTGTTTAAATAGTAGCCAAAATTTATTTCACTACCACTTTCTTACCACCTACTACATAGATACCTGCGGGGAGGTTGTCGGTAGCATTAGCGGCATTGACACCTTTGCGGAGTTGTACGCCTTGGAGGTTGTAAACGTTTACAACAGCGTTCTCCTCAGTAGCGACACCAGCCACACCGGTAGCGAGGTCGATAGTTACTGTCATCTCAGCAAGGTTGAGTGTCACCTTGTAAGCGGTTTTAACACCGGGATCAATAGCGAATGAGTAGGGTTCATTGGCTTTAACCACTGTTTTGCTATCACCTACGGAGATAACCTCATCAACAGCAGAAGCGCCGTAGCGAGTACCTACGCTCCAGTCCTCAGCAGATGCGCTGAGCTGAGTGCAGAAGCTGAAGTAAGCATAAGGAGCAGCGTCAGAGCCATAAGTCATGTAAATGCCATCATACACATAAACGCCTTCGCCTTTATTCTCCATAGCAAGACCATTGCTAGGATTCCAGTGTACTTTTTCACCATCTACGATAAAGTCACCAAGGATGTAAACATTCTCGGGATATACGGGAGCTGTTTCTGCTTTTACGACAGTCATGTGGGCAGGTGTGACGCCTTCCTCAACGACTACAGTGAAGGTGTAAGTACCCTCCTCTGAGATTTCATAAGAGAAGTAGCTCTCCTCACCATAGATATCACCATCAAAGCCATTGTTTAAGGAGATATTAGCGGAAGCCAATTGACCGGGGGTATAGATCTGAGTGCCAGCGAGCACTTTGATATAAGCAGGAGTGCTTGTAATCTCCACAGTAGCAGAGTAAGTGTTTTCAGCATCCTCTACAGCAGTGAGAGGATAGTCAGTGCGGGCCTGGTTCCAAGTAGTGTCGTTGATTTGGCCAACGAGGTAAACGGTCATAGGCTCGTCAACGTCGCCGTTGCCATCACCCTCACCGTTGCCTTCGCCACCATTCTCCTCAACAGCTGTAAGGGTAAGTTTCATTGTGTTGAAGTCAACAGAGATATTGTATGTGCCGTTAGCGACACAGAAAGCGTTAGAACCGGATTGGAATGTGATAGCTTCGCCGGAAGTAACAACAGTGCCATCTTTCTCAGCACCATAGCGAGTCAATGCTTCCCAGCTACTTGCAGGAGCGACGATAAAGCTGAAGTAAGAGTTTGTGTCACCGCTGAAAACTACATTAGAAGCGGAGAATACGCCATTCTCTTTGGTGAGTTGGTAACCATTGTCAGTTACCCAACCGATATTAGTTCCTTCAGCATCTTTAACATTACCGATGATGTACAAAGTCTCGGGGCCTACTTCGGTGTTGCCGTTCTCTTCGCCACCGTTGCCATTCTCTTCGCTATCACTTGTCACAGTCATGTGGGCTGTTTTCTCACCCTCGGGCATAGTGACAGTGAAGGTATAAGTGCCGGCAGGGATAGTGAAGGATTTAGAACCTGCTGGATAGTAGATATCGTTGTCGAAACCGGCTGTAACACTAAGGTCGTTAGATGCTAGCTCACCGGGGCCATATTGCCAAGTTCCGGCGAGGACCTTGAAATATGAAGTGGCAGAGATGGTATATTTACCGGAGAAAGTGGGGACAGTAGCGTCAGCTACAGCCTC
>CAZLJS010000160.1:0-4175 GCA_964559895.1 uncultured Sangeribacter sp. | reverse complement strand
GATAAAAAACTTTTACTACGTTTCGCTAAATTATATAAACAATGAACAGTATTCCCACCCCCTATTACATAGTCTATGAGGAGCGGCTTCGCAAAAACCTCACCCTCATACAGAAGATCAGCAACGAGGCTAATGTAAAAATCATCATGGCATTCAAGGCAAACGCCTTATGGAAGACATTCCCCATAATGAAGGAATACGTAAAAGCTTCCACGGCCAGTTCGCTCAATGAGATGCAGTTGGCGCTGGACTACCTTTGCGACGAAGTTCACTCCTATTGCCCCGTATATACCGACCTCTCCTTCCCTAAATTCCTGGAAGGGAGTTCGCATATCACATTCAATTCATTAGCCCAGTTCAATAAATATTATCCTCAGATAGAGGCACACAATAAGCGTCAACAGGAATTGGCAGCTAAAGGGGATATCCCGACACCACGACTTGTCTCTGCAGGTCTGCGCATCAATCCTCAATGTTCCGTCATTGAAACGGATATCTACAATCCATGTCTGCCCGGATCACGTTTCGGGGTGGAAAAAGACGCCTTGCCAAAGAAGCTACCTACAGGTCTGGAAGGGCTTCATTTCCACGCCCTTTGTGAATCTACCAGCTATGATTTGGAGAAGGTATTGGAAGCTCTTGAAGAGCAATTCTCAGAGCAACTTCACCAAGCTAAATGGCTAAATATGGGTGGCGGACACCTCATGACACGTGAAGGTTACGACATCGACCACCTAATAGGGTTGCTGAAACGGTTCAACGCTAAATACCCCAACCTGCAGCTTATCATGGAACCGGGAAGTGCCTTCACATGGCGCACCGGAGACCTCATCACCTCAGTGATGGACGTGGTGGATAAAGGCGAGATTAAGACAGCAATTATCGACGCCTCATTTGCTTGCCACATGCCCGACTGCCTGGAGATGCCCTATAAGCCTATTATCAGTGAAGCTCTACCCGAAGGTGAGACATCGGCCAACTGCTATCGTCTGGGAGGCAACAGCTGTCTCAGCGGCGACTACGTAGGAGATTGGTATTTCCAAGAGCCATTAAAGCCTGGAGATAGACTCACCTTAGAGGATATGAACCACTACACCACCGTCAAGACGAATATGTTTAACGGCATCCAGCATCCTGCCATCTATCTGCAACTTATGGATGGATCCGCGCCGAAGCTCCTGCGTGAATACACCTATGAGGATTATAAATCACGAATGGATTAGCACTTGACAATATGGGAAGAATACTGGCAATCGACTACGGTAGAAAGCGCTGCGGATTAGCAGTGACAGATATACTGCAAATAGCAGCCAATGGGCTACCAACCATAGAGACACACAAGCTACCTGAATGGCTCAAAGAGTATTGCAGCAAGGAATCGGTAGAGGAGGTCATAGTAGGCTATCCGCGCACTCTATCAGGCGAGGACTCCGAGAGTATGCGATATATAAAGCCGTTTATGGGCAAGCTACCCGCTATCATACCGGGGATAAAGGTAAGCATGTTTGACGAGCGTTTCACCTCTACGATAGCGCATCAAGCTATGCTGGACGGCGGAGTGAAAAAGATGTCACGCCGCGAGAAAGGATTAGCAGACAAGACCGCTGCTATCATCATTCTCACCGACTATTTACAGTCCAAAAGTTTCAGATAGCAAGGCTATCAGCCGTTAATTTAGTTAGTATCAATTTTTTTCGCTAATTTTGCACTAATATTCAATAGTAGATATGACATTACCAATATACTTATACGGTCATCCGGTACTACGCCGCCCCACCGAGGAGCTCACAGCGGAGTATCCTGAATTGCAAAAATTGATATCTGATATGTGGGACACCATGTATCATAGTGAAGGAGTAGGATTGGCAGCGCCGCAGATAGGCCGCAGCATCCGACTGATAGTCATCGACGGCTCTCCCGTAGCGGAAGCATTCCCCGAATGTGCCAACTCCAAAATGGTGCTCATCAATCCCGAACTAGAGGTTATCGAAGACGTCACCCCCATCACACGCGACGAGGGTTGCCTCTCACTACCCGGGCTTAGCGAGGGAGTGAAACGCACAGAGCATATCCGTCTCTCCTGGCTTGATGAGACATTCACCGAGCACGAACAGGAATTTTCAGGATATATGAGCCGTATCATCCAGCATGAATACGACCATCTGGAAGGTAAAGTATATATGGACCACGTATCCCCTATCCGCCGCCAACTTATCAAAGGCAAACTATCGGCACTGGTAAAAGGCAAAGTCAATTGCTCCTACAAATATGTAGCAGCGCCCAAGAAATAATATAGTAAATTTAATAGCACTCAGATATGGCAGACGACAAAAAGATAATATTTTCGATGGTAGGCGTAAGCAAAATTATACCTCCACAACGACAAATATTAAAGAATATCTACCTCTCATTTTTCTATGGCGCCAAGATTGGCATCATCGGTCTTAACGGCTCCGGTAAATCCACATTGCTCAAAATCATAGCCGGTCTCGACAAGAGCTACCAAGGCAATGTAGTGTTCTCACCCGGATATTCAGTAGGATATTTGGAGCAAGAACCAAAGCTGGACCCTGAGAAAACAGTGAAAGAGGTGGTTCAAGAGGGTGTGCAGCCCATCATGGACCTATTAGCAGAATTTGAGTCTGTCAATCTGGCATTCGGCGATGAAGAGGTGCTCAACGATCCAGACAAGATGGATGCGCTGATAGCACGCCAAGCAGAGCTCCAGGATAAACTCGACGCAGTAGATGCGTGGAACCTCGACAACAAGCTTGAACGCGCCATGGACGCCCTCCGGTGTCCGCCGGATGATAAGAAGATACAGGTGCTCTCCGGTGGTGAGCGTCGCCGTGTGGCTCTATGCCGTCTGCTCCTTCAGCAACCCGACATCCTGCTACTTGATGAGCCTACCAACCACTTAGACGCTGAATCCATCGACTGGTTGGAGCAGCACTTACAGCAATATCCGGGCACGGTAATCGCCGTAACCCACGACCGCTACTTCCTCGACCACGTAGCCGGATGGATTTTGGAATTGGACCGCGGCGAAGGTATCCCATGGAAGGGCAACTACAGCTCTTGGCTGGACCAGAAGACACAACGCATGGCTCAAGAGGAGAAGCAAGCCAGCAAACGCCGCAAGACCCTAGAGCGCGAGCTCGAATGGGTGCGTATGGCACCTAAAGCACGTCAAGCTAAAGGTAAAGCCCGTTTGGCTAGCTACGACAGACTTCTCAACGAGGACCAGAAAGAGCGTGAGGAGAAATTGGAGATCTTCATCCCCAATGGTCCAAGATTAGGTAATAAGGTTATCGAAGTCAAAGAGGTAGCCAAAGCATACGACGATAAGATTCTCTTCAGCGACCTATCATTCATGTTGCCACCAAACGGCATCGTCGGTGTCATCGGTCCTAACGGTGCAGGTAAGACAACCCTGTTCCGACTGATCATGGGCTTGGAGAAAGCAGACAAAGGCACCTTTGAGGTCGGCGAGACAGTGAAGGTTGCATACGTGGACCAAAACCACAAGGATCTGAATCCCGAGAACACCGTATATGAGGTCATCTCACAAGGCGTGGAATCGTTCCGCATGGGAGGTCGCGACATGAACGCCCGCGCTTACCTCTCTAAGTTCAACTTCACCGGTGCCGACCAAGAGAAGAAAATCGGAGTCCTCTCCGGTGGTGAGCGCAACCGTCTCCACCTGGCTATGGCACTTAAAGAGGAGGGCAACGTGCTCCTACTCGATGAGCCCACCAATGATATTGACGTCAACACACTCCGCGCACTTGAGGAAGGTCTGGAGAACTTCGCAGGTTGCGCCGTTGTCATCAGCCACGACAGATGGTTCCTAGACCGTATCGCAACACATATATTGGCATTTGAAGGCGACAGCAAGGTCACATACTTCGAAGGCTCATATTCCGACTACGAGGAATTTCGCAAACGCCGCGACGGCAACGACATTCCTCACCGTATAAGGTATCGTAAACTTACAGCAGATTAATATTCAACATTGCCATGATATTATCAATGACGGGGTTTGGCAGAGCGATAGCATCTTCCACCTCAAAGAAATTCACCATAGAGATTAAGTCTCTCAACTCCAAGCAATTGGATTTAAACATACGCGTACCGTCATCCTTTAGAGAATTAGAGGTTAGCTTGCGTCCGCA
>CAZLJS010000159.1:0-4176 GCA_964559895.1 uncultured Sangeribacter sp. | reverse complement strand
ATCAAACGGGCTAAAAGTCGATTTTTTATTCACTTTTAGCCCGTTTAATTTATGAAATGGATAGGGGAGAGCTACCCTCTGAAAAATTATCACTACCTTTGCAGCGTAAAACAGATAAAAAATAGGTAAATGGGTATCGAACAAGGGCTTTTCCGCCGCACTCAGCTATTGGTGGGCGACGTGGCCATGCAGGATTTATGTAAAGCTAAAGTGATAATCTTCGGTGTAGGCGGCGTAGGCAGCTGGTGCGCCGAGAGCCTGGTGCGCAGCGGCGTCAGGGATATCACCATCGTCGATTCAGACCGAGTATGCGTCACCAATATCAACCGCCAACTGATGGCTACCACCCGCACCGTAGGTATGGTGAAGGTGGAGGCGCTGAAAGAGCGTCTGCTGGAGATTAACCCTTCGGCAAAGGTCACCCCGATGCAGATGATATACTCCGAGGAGACCGCCGACTCATTCAACCTCGACGATTACGACTACGTGGTGGATGCCATTGATAGCCTGAAAGATAAAGCGTTGCTAATCCTCCGCGCCACAGCCTCCAAAGCCAAATTCTTCTCCTCAATGGGAGCCGCATTGAAGCTGGACCCCACCAAAATCTCCGTAGCCGAGTTCTGGAAGGTGCAGGGATGTCCGTTGGCACGTGCTCTGCGTCAACGCTTCAAACGCAACAAGCAGTTCCCCAAGCATAAATTCCTATGTATCTACAGCCCAGAGTTGGTCAACAACCGCGGCGAGAACCACACCTGCGGCACCGCCACTTGCCTCTGTCCTAAGGCACAGGTAGGCCCCGGTGATCCCAACCTTGTCAACCACGAATGGTGCTCATCCAAAGCGCAAATCAACGGCACCATGGCACACACCACCGCCATCTTCGGCTTCATGCTCGCCGGACTTATTGTGCAAGACATACTGAAATAGCAGCAAATATACACCTATGCATACAATAAAGCGGATACTCCTTGGAGCGTCCGCTTTACTATTCCATTGCCTTTGCTTAGTGCGAAGCTGTTCTGTTCAAAAGATCTTTCTTTTGATTCCCGATTCTACTTCACCGGCTTAAGGAGAAACTTGAAGCTATAATCCTGATAGGGGAGTAGATACTCCTCACGCGGTATGGCGCCCCAGCTATTCTCGCAGCCGAGACCTATCTGCGCCTTATCCAAGCAGAGATAGTTGAGCGGTGACGGGGTCAGTTCGCCGGAATGGCGCTGATTCTTCTCAATGCCATCGTCAAGTGTCTCGATAGAGTAGTGCAACGCCGAGGCGGAGAAGGGCACTGCGGCAATTATCTCCAACCCTTTACCACCACGGTTGAGCTGGCTCCAACGGCGAATATCCGTCTTAGTACCGGTCTCCTGTGGACGTATATAAGGATAAAACTGCTCATCCACAGTCTGGCTATAACATCCTATGAATGAGGCATTATTGCGATCACAATAGTTCTCACCGGGGCCCCTGCCATAATACTCTATACGATCAAACTCCTTGTTCATCGCCATGCGCATACCAAAGCGGAACATAGGCGACACGTTGGCCGTCGGGTCTGTGGTCATGCTCTCTGTCACCATCACCTCACCCTCATTGTTGATAAGATAGCTGACGGATAGGGTAGCGCTGACATGCTTCATCTCATACAGAGCCTCCACCGATGCCATGCCATCCACCATCTTGGCTGACAGCGATTTAAGAGCGGTGATAGGCTCCCTCCATTCATCATAACGATATTGCAATCCGGCACCGAAGTCATTGTCTGTCGGAGCGCGCCAGAAGTTGGGACGCAGCGGATTATAATCCGCAATAAGTTCGCTGCCCAACAGATTATAGCGTGTCATAAAGCCATTTTGGCGGTCAAATTCTATGGTAAAATCGTCGCCGAGTATCGTGAGGCGATTGCTGTTCTCATCCTTAATCAGCGGCTCTGAGGGGCTGCTGTTTACTGCGCCACGGTTGGTTATCTGGATAGGTTGCGGCTGATACTCATTGACTACGAGCTGCTGACGCGCCACCACGGTTCCGGCAGGCAATAACCCGTCGCTGTTTTTAAGCTTATACGCCACGTTTAGCAACGTCTCATGTGACTTATCCACAGCGGGTAAGGGGAGGCGTAGGGTAGTGGTCTGTTGCGGCGCCACGTGCAGATCCTCGACGCTGCCTGTGGCTATTGCGGAGCCATCCTCGAGCAATTCCCACTGAAGGGTATAGTCGCTTAGGTCGCGGAAGAAATTCTCGTTATACACTCTTATTTTGCCTGTGGAGGGCTCTTTCAGCTCCGTCCATATATTCTGATAGAAATATCCCACCTCATACATATGTGGATTGGGGACACGGTCGGGGCTGATAAGTCCATTGTCACAGAAATTATTATCTGAAGCGTCGTAGGGGTTGAAATCACCACCATAGGCATAAATCTCGGCACCATTCTTACCCGTCCAACGGATAGACTGATCCACGAAGTCCCAGATGAATCCACCTTGCAGGTTGGGATATTTGCGAATCAGGTCCCAATACTCCTTAAAGCCACCCTCGGAGTTACCCATGGCGTGACCATATTCGCACTGGATGAGCGGGCGGGTATTGGCGATATTCCTGCCATACTCCTCCATCCCCTTGTAACTGTAGTACATAGGGCAGAAGATATCTGTATGGCTACGATCTTCGGCACGTTCATATTGGCAGGCGCGTGAGGGGTCCTCATGCTTGATCCAGTCGTAGCACGCCACGAAGTTGGGGCCGTCGCCCGCCTCATTTCCCATGGACCAGAAGATGATGGAGGGGTGGTTGAAATTGCGCTGTACGTTGCGTTGGTTGCGCTCCAGATGAGCCTTCTTGAAACTATCATTGGCGGCGAGTGTCTCCTTGCCGTATCCCATGCCATGCGACTCCAGGTTAGCCTCCGCCACCAGGTAGATGCCATACTTGTCGCAGAGGTCATACCAGTGGTTATCGTTAGGGTAATGGCTGGTGCGCACAGCATTGATATTAAATTGCTTCATAATGCTGATATCCTGCAACATACGCTCCTCCGACACTACATATCCCCCATCGGGGTCCAGCTCATGACGGTCGGCACCCTTGATAAGCACCGGCGCTCCATTGACCAATATCTGCGAGCCCTTGAGCTCTATCTTGCGGAACCCGACGTTGACAGGTATCACCTCATCGCTACCCTCCATAGAGGCGTAGAGTGTATAAAGATATGGCGTCTCGGCGCTCCATTTGCGCGGATTATCCACGCTCAGCGACACCCTGCCGCTCTTGGAGGCGCTCGCCGTGGCTACGCTAACACCCTTGTCGTCAACTAGGTTCAGCGACACCTTGCCGCTACCTTTCAGGCTAAGATCCACGGTCAACGAGCCATTGCGGTAATCGCTGTCGAGGTCCGGCGTGACGCGTATATCCTCGATACGTTTCTTGGCTCGCGCATAGAGATAGCAGTCGCGACCCACTCCACTGAAACGGAAGAAGTCCTGGTCCTCCAGGTAAGTGCCGTCGCACCAACGAAATACCTGAAACGCTATCAGGTTCTTCTCTCCAACCTTGAGGTAGGGGGTGAGGTCAAACTCCGCTTCCAGCTTGCTATCCTCGCTGTAGCCCACGAATTTGCCATTGACCCAGAGGTATATATTAGACGTTACGGAGCCGAAATGCGCTATTATATCCTTGCCGCGCCACGTGGCGGGAACGGTTATCTCGCGGCGATAAGAGCCCACATGGTTCTGCTCCACCGGCACGTAGGGGGGATTGTTCTTGAACTGGTTGCGCCACGCATACCCCACATTGAGATAGATAGGGTCGCCGTAGCCGTTAAGCTCCCACACCGCCGGAACTTGCAGCGTGTCCCAGCCCTTATCGTTAAATCCTGTTTTCCAGAAATCCGTAGGACGCGCATCGGCATCCCTAACCCAATTAAAGCGCCATGCGCCATTGAGTGTCATATAGTTAGCCGATTGTTCTTTCACACCTACGGCAGCCCTCGCGGCGTTCTCATAAGCGAAGTAGGAGGTGTGCATCGACAACCTATTCACCTGGTTCACCTGCGGATCTTGCCATTCCTTCATCGTTTGGGCACCGGCGGTCAGCGACAACGCCATGCTCAGCCCTATTATTAGCCTCTTCATTTCTTGATTTTAGATTTCAGTCCACAAATTTACAAAAATATCCGAGAAA
>CAZLJS010000158.1:0-4250 GCA_964559895.1 uncultured Sangeribacter sp. | reverse complement strand
CTCTTGGCCGAAGATGCGCTTAAACGCCATATCTGTGAAGGGGTTAATGAATTTAGCCATAGTAAGTTGTTCCGGTTGTTAGATTAATTCGTTTATTGCGCAAATATAACAAATATTTTTCAAATACAACACCTTAATATAAATAACTTCATAAAAAATAATTCAGCGCTGTATGCGTTATTTTTATAACTTTACATTATAAGATTAACTATTTATATGGAGACAACGCCATTGATATCGGTGATAATGCCTGTTTACAACGTGGAGGGGTACGTCGAGGATTCCATCGCCTCGGTGTGCTGCCAGAGCTACGCCACATGGGAGCTGGTGATCATCAACGATGGCTCCACCGATGGCACCCTCGCCATCTGCCAACGGTTAGCCGCCACGGACCCGCGCATACGCGTCATCACCACGGAGAACCACGGCGTCGCCATGGCGCGCAACGAAGGCATCGCCGCGGCGCGAGGTGAGCTATTGGCGTTTGTCGATTCCGACGACATCGTGGCGCCCCGTTACCTGGAAGTGATGCACGCCGCCATGGCCGACGACATCCAGATAGCCACGGTGGCGTATAGCTCCGACCGGCGCCGACTGGACCGCGGCACCACAACCCCACCGACACGCATCCTCGACGCCCGTGAAGCGCTCACCGCATCGCTCTACCAGCGCGACAACCGCGGCGGCGTCAACGCCTCACTATGGGGCAAACTATTCCGCCGACACCTCTTCGACGGACTGCGCTGCACCCCGGGCATCCTCTATGAGGACCTCGACATGACATATCGTCTGCTGCTACGTGCCCACCGCGTCGCCACCATAGCCGCCACCATGTATTACTACCGCGTGCGACAAGGGAGCATCATCCACACCTTCAGCGAGCACCGTCTCTCCGTCATCGCCGTTTGCGAACGACTCTGCCAATATCCCGAAGTAAAAGCCTCCCCCGAGCTACTACGCGCCGCTCAAGACCGCCTATTCAGCGCCTGCTACAACATGCTCATCCTCATGCGCCGTCACCACCACCACGACACCGCGATGACCTCCAAATGCCGCAATTACATCAAGCAATTGCGCCGCCAAGAGCTAAAAAACCCGCATGTGAGGCTAAAAAATCGATTAGGAGCACTTGTCGCTTACATATTTTTGTAAAAAATTTGCGTGAATTAAAAAAAATATTTACCTTTGCGCTGACCTTTGAACTAAGAAACTGTTTTGATTTATATACGTCAATAAATTCCATTGCAGCAATTTTTGAAACTTTCAAATAAATCACAATTCTCAACAATCTTTGCTGATAAATTCAAACGGATTCAAAAATCAAAGAAAACACTATAGCTTAAAGACACTTACCGCGAATTTTTTATACCCTAAATAGCATAAGGGTCTTTCCGCTACCAATTCAAGAATATTTTCAAAACCATATAGCATTAAGGCAGTCAATCATATTTGGCCAACGTCGCCGGATATATGTGGCACTTAATGAGATCTATAGCAGGATACCAACATGTATAACATCGATCAGCTTTATGCCATGGGCGAAGAGGAGGTGCGCAACCTCGCCGCCGAAATGGGAATGAAAAAATCTGATTCCGCAGAACGTCAGGAAGTGGAATACTACATCCTTGATAACCAAGCGATTACCACTGCCAAAGAGATTGCGGAAAAGAACTTACCGTCGCCTAAAAAACGCGGTCGCAAATCAAAAAAAGAGAAACTGGCACTAGAGCAGGCAGCCCAACAAGCAGCTGCGCAAGCCGCCGACAAAGCTCCCGCCAACGACGCCACCGAGCCCGCAGCTACCACCGACGCCGCTACAGAGGCTACCGCCGAACCGAAACAACCGAAGAAAAGAGGGCGTAAACCAAAACAGAAAATCGCTGAAGCAGAAACCACACAACCCGCCCAAGAGCCTGCGCAGACCGAACTAACCCCCGAGCAAGCTCCACAATCCGACGACGCTCCACAACCCAAGCGCCGCGGCAGAAAAAAGAAAAATGCGGAACAACCTGCCGGCGACACCAACAACACCGACACATCTATGGAAACACCACAAACGCCGCAACCCGGCTTATTTGATAACCTTGAGGCGAACACGCAAGAGACACCCGTCAACGAACCTACCCATCCCGAAGAAACAGCTCCTTTAGCAGAGAAGCCCGTGGTAGCTCCCGTGCCTCCCCGCAAAGACACTTCGTTAGGTTCTTTCTTCCCCAACGCCGGTTCTAAAAAATTTACACGTCGCACACCACAGGAGCGCGAAGAGGCTGCCATCGCCGCCGCCACCGCCCCCATCGTGCTCGAAGAGCCCAAAGCGGAACCTACTCCGCAGCCCGCTCCACAGCAGCCCATGTCGAAACGTGCGATGAAGATGCAGCAACGCATGCAGCGTAAGCAGCAACAGCAACAGCCGCAACCCGTGCAGCAGCCTAAGCCCAACCCCGAGCCATTCGACTTCGAAGGCATCATATCAGCTACGGGCGTGCTCGAGCTTATGCCCGACGGATACGGCTTCCTCCGCTCCTCAGACTACAACTATCTCAGCAGCCCCGACGACGTATATATCCCACAGAACTTCATCAAGCAATATGGCTTGAAATCGGGCGACGTCGTAGAGGGCTCAATCCGTCCACCGCGCGAAGGTGAGAAATACTTCCCCATCTGCAAGGTGCTGCGCGTCAACGGCCTCAACCCCTTGTTAGTACGCGACAGAATACCCTTTGAGCACCTCGTGCCACTCTTCCCCGAAGAGAAATTCGACATCACCAGCGGCAGCCACGGCAACATATCCACCCGCATCGTCGATATGTTCGCCCCGATAGGCAAAGGTCAGCGCGCACTGATCGTTGCACCGCCCAAGACCGGTAAGACCATCCTGCTCAAAGACATCGCCAACGCCATCGCCGAGAACCATCCCGACACCTATATCATCATGCTCCTGATCGATGAGCGTCCTGAGGAGGTGACCGATATGGCACGCAGCGTCAACGCCGAGGTGATAGCGTCCACCTTCGACGAGCCCGCCGACCGCCACGTCAAGATAGCAGGCATCGTCCTCGAGAAGGCCAAACGTCTGGTAGAGTGCGGCCACGACGTAGTGATCATGCTCGACTCCATCACCCGCCTGGCACGCGCTTACAACACCGTATCCCCCGCCTCCGGCAAGATCCTCTCCGGTGGTGTCGATGCCAACGCCTTGCAGCGCCCCAAACGATTCTTCGGCGCCGCACGTAACATCGAAAACGGCGGTTCACTGACCATCATCGCCACTGCCCTCACCGAGACATCATCCAAGATGGACGAAGTCATCTTTGAGGAATTCAAAGGCACCGGCAACATGGAGCTGCAGCTCGACCGCAAGCTCTCCAACAAGCGCATCTTCCCCGCCGTGGATATCATCGCATCATCCACACGCCGCGAAGACCTCCTCACAAACCCCGAGATCCTCAACCGTATGTATCTACTGCGCAACCATATAGCAGACATGAACTCCGTAGAGGCGCTTGAATTTATCAAGAAACAGATGGAGATGACCCGCAACAACTTCGAGATTCTCCACAACATGGATAAATACTAAACTATGCAGAAGACCAACGCCGCCCGCTTGCTCGACAAAGCCAAGATACCCTATGAGCTGATTCCCTACGAGGTTGATGAGAACAACCTCGCCGCGGACCACGTAGCGGACTCCCTTGGCGAGGACATCACCACCGTATATAAGACGCTGGTGCTCCACGGCGACCGCAACGGCCATTTCGTGTGCGTCATCCCCGGCAACCGCGAGGTCGATCTCAAGAAAGCCGCCAAGGTATCGGGCAACAAGAAAGCGGAAATGATAGCCATGAAGGAGCTACTCCCCACCACGGGCTATATCCGCGGCGGCTGTTCCCCGGTAGGCATGAAGAAGCGCTTCCCCACATTCTTCCAGCAGGAATGTCTGGCATTGGAGCACTTCTACATCTCCGCGGGGCAGCGCGGCCTACAATTCCGCGTCTCTCCAAGCCGTATCATCGACTACACCGGAGGCACCGCGGCAGACATCGTCACCGACGCCGAGTAGCATAGCAGTCCGGCTGGATTAATAGCTAAGGCCGACCACGCTGGCTTGAAGCAATACAAAATCAGGCGCCAGAGCGAAATTCTCGTTCTGGCGCCTGATTTATTTATACCCCCGCGGTAGTGCGGAGCTGTCCTGTTCAAAAGGTCCACCTTTTGTCCGCGGCGACCCTGCTGTCGTTTGTGCTATCACA
>CAZLJS010000157.1:0-4259 GCA_964559895.1 uncultured Sangeribacter sp. | reverse complement strand
CCAGAGATTGCAAAAATCGCTGCAAAGGTAATGATTTTTATTTAATTATCAAAGCGATATGCGCTAAAGATTTTTCGGTCCTATCAAAAGAGCTCCCTTTTGCAATTTTAATGCCGCGTAGTGAACGAATGAGGAGCGTCGGGTGTTGTAATAGTATCAACGATGCATTTTAGGTTTTGCCATGAATGAGGGCAAAATATACGTCAGGTAATATCGATTTAGTATTTCACACAGGTATTAAAGATTGTTTTTGTTAGTTGTTATAATGAGATTCTACTAAGCCATCGTCGGTTGCATCCGTTTTACAGTGCAACCGACTTGTTGGTAAAAAATTTTTATCTCAGATGCCGTATAAATCAAAACTATTTACTAATTTAGCACATTGAAAAGATGTCCGTTATACCATGGAGCAATTGTTGGCAATCATTGAGCTTCAATCTTGGATATATTCGATACTCACTATTGGATATGCCGCCACTATAGTCAGCTGCATTGCCGTGATTTTGTCGGAGAACCGCAACCCCATAAAATCGCTGGCATGGCTCACTGTGCTCATTTTCTTCCCCGTGGTAGGGCTTATCTTCTACATCTTCTTTGGCCGTAACCCCAAGGGGCATCACACACTGCTGCGTCACCAGAAACGTAAGCTATTGCACCGCTTTGGTGGCCGGCATCTATCGCTTAAGGATATCAATATCTCCGTCATCAATAAGCAGATTGTTAAGCTCGCCGACACTACGGGATGTACACCCCTCACGGTAGGCAATGAGATAGAGTGTTTCACCTCGGGTAGCGCTAAGTTTGAGGCGCTGAAGGCGGACCTCCACAGCGCACGTGAATATATCCTGTTGCAATACTATATCTTCACCGACGACCATATAGGCCATGAGATCGCCGATATACTGATAGAGAAAGCCAAGGCGGGCGTCACCGTCAAGGTCATCTACGACCATGTAGGCTCATTCTCTGTCAAGAGCCGCTTCTATGACCGTATGCGCGCAGCGGGTATCGACGCCCAACCATTCCTGCGTGTCACCTTCCCACAGCTTGCCTCACGTCTTAACTGGCGCAACCACAGGAAGATAGTCGTTATCGATGGTGAGGTGGGCTACATCGGTGGCATGAACATCGCCGATAGGTATGTGGAGAGCATCAAGGGTAACGCACCATGGCGCGACACCCATTTCCGCGTGCGTGGCGCCATCATCAACTCGTTGCTATACTCCTTCGCTTCAGACTGGAGCTATATGGGCCGTCCGTTGCCCACCACCGACCGCTATTTGTCGCAGGTCAGCGTGAAGAATAACGTGGGAATACAGCTCATCACCAGCGGCCCGGACTCCCGTTGGCCCAACATCGCATTGGCGTATCACAAGGCCATCTCCGGCGCTAAGAAATCCATCTTTATCCAGACACCTTATTTCCTCCCCACCGACGATTTGCTCAAGGGGCTTCAGACAGCCGCTTTGTCGCAGGTTGATGTGCGCATCATGATACCGCGCCATAGCGACTCCTATCTGCTCAACTGGGCATCCTTCTCCTACGTGGCGCAATGCCTGCAAGCCGGCATCAAGATATATCTCTATGAGAACCGCATGATTCATTCCAAGATGATGATCATCGACGACGACATGATTAGCGTCGGTAGCGCCAACTTCGATTTCCGCAGCTTTGAACACAACTTTGAGTCAAATATCTTCGTTTTTGACCGTGATTTCAACTCGCAGATGCGTGAGATATTTTTTAAGGACCTGACGCATTGCACCAAGCTCACATACACGCGTTGGCGTCATAGACCATTCACGCAGAAGGTCATGGAGTCGATAGTGCGGCTCCTTTCCCCGATACTTTAACAGCAGGATGCGAAATGCTTGTCTCGTATATGGCGTGTCGTATTGTTAGCGCGAGCCTTTTCGTGCGGCGCTATTTCAACGTCTTTAAATACTCTTCAGCTACTGTGCAGAGTTCATCATACCATTTCTGACCGAAGGCGCGTATCAACGGGTCCTTGACCGCCTGATATATGCGAATGCCACGGGCACGTCCCGCCACTTCCGCCGCTTTGCAGATGCTCCAGCGGTGGTAGCTAAGCGCTGTGTATCCGGCATAACGTGAGACACGGATAGGGTAGAGGTGGCAGGAGATGGGCTTCACCATTGGTAACTTACCTTCGCGATACTCCTTCTCCAGCGCGCAGAGACATTTCCCTCCCGGGGCGTAGGTGGTAAACACGCAGTCGCGGCCATCCACGATAGATGTCACCAGTTCACCGTCGCGGTCGTGGTAGCTGACGCCCTTCTCGTTAATGATGCGTTGCGCCGCGGGTGTGAGGTCGTCCCATACCACGGGGAGCGCCGCCTCCAGGTTCTGTCGTTCCTCATCGGTGATAGGAGCGCCGGCATCCCCCTCGATGCAACATTCACCAAGACATGCGTCGAGGTCGCAGCAGAAATATTCTTCGATGATGTCGCGCGACACCACTTTGTCGTCTATCAGTATCATAGTATCTTAATTATTATTCTCTAGTGCGGCAAGCCGCGTGTTATTATTAATGTATTAAATAAGTGCCGATGAGCTTGTCGGCGCGTGCCGTGGGCTCACGGTGATACACCTTCACTACGTATTCGTTGCCCGTTTCATAGAAGTCGCCTTCGATGCAGTTGGCGTTGAGCGAGGAGCCTTCTTGGCGCGGCACCACCAGGTAACGGTAGTTGTAGGATCCCTGCTTGAGTGGTATCACCAATTGGTATTCTCGTTCAAAGTCATCGTAGCTCATGCGGTAATAGTCTGAGCGGAGGTGATAAGTGAGGTCACCGTCGAGATAGACGTCGGCATCGCGGAGCCGCGGCATACGTAGCGAGAAATGTGTCATGACATAGTCAGCGCCCAGATCGGAGTCGGTGGCGTTGTATTCCCGTATCATGAATCGTCCGTATTGAGTGCGGTCGTAGCTGTAAGGCTTGTCGGCACGCGGTGTGCCTTTAGCTAGCCATGCGTGGTAGCTGCGACCCATATATCTCAACGAATCGACGTTCATCCCCGGATATTGCACCTGTACCGTCTCAAAGCGGCGAAACTCGTTGCCGGCGCGGAAGAGTAGTTCCGGCTGGTGCTCATACACTATCTCGTTGTGTGAGAAGCGCATGGGATGCAGCAGCGTGTGTAGCGTGGAGGTGTCGCCGTTCTGCTCGATGGTGGTGATGATGTCGGTGTAGGGGTTGGTGACGGTGTAGTTGTGGAGGTTTAGTTGCAAGGATAGCTGTTGCCATTCGTCGTTGACGCCCCGGTCGGTGATGGTGCTCGCCTCGCCTGTGATCTCCACCACGTTGTCGCTGACGCAGAAGCGTGCCTGGAGCAGAATGTTCTCCTCCTCATATTCGGGGAACACCTGCAGTAGGTAGTTGCCGCTCACCAAGGGCGTCATCTCCTCGTTGGGGAGCTCGATGCGATAGTTGACGTAGTGGATGAAGGTGTTGGTGGAGAAGGCGTAGTCGGTGACTTTCGCCACGTTGAATCCGGGGAGGTACTCCGATTCCAGCAGCTGCGACGGTTGCCAGTCGGCATTGCAGTGGATGAGCCGATATTGTAGATAGTCGATGTCGTCGGCGATGCGGTCGAAGCTGATTGCCACGACGTCGTTGCTGTTGAGGCGTATCACGGGGATGTTGTAGAAATCATCCTGTAGTTCTACGCGCAGTGTGCGAAACGAGGTGTCGAATATCTGGGTGCGTGTGTCGAGGGCATGGAGCGGTAAGCACCCCATGCATATCAAGATAGCGGCGAGGAAGCGGAGCGAAGGTCTCATTATCTGTTGGCGAGATAGTTATGTAGCGTTTCTACGCCGTTGAGGATGAGGTCGTTGCAGGGAATGCGTCCTTGTGCCTTGAGGTCGCGGCAACGGATATATCCGTTGCCGTTGCAGAAGGCGTTGGTGAGGGTTCTGACGGCATTGTTGGAGGCGGGTTTCTCTTGTGGAGAAGCGGAGTGGGTGGTGCCCTCCACGATAGCCATACCTGTGATGACGCCGCATATCTCACCTTGTGCGCCTACGCCACCGCCCAGGCCCATAGCTATTTTGGCGGCAGTGGCTTCGTCAAGGTCGGTGATGTCGGCAAACGCCATTACCACGCATTGTGCGCAGTTATATCCTTTGGCGTGGAGTGCCAACGCCGTAGCTTTTCTATCTTCAAGTGTCATAGTTTCTTATATCCGTTTATTCCCTACAAAATTAAGATATCCGGATGATATTTCCAAATCCG
>CAZLJS010000156.1:0-4286 GCA_964559895.1 uncultured Sangeribacter sp. | reverse complement strand
TGACCGATAGCTCCTTAAGAGTTATTGTTTACGCAAGAACTGCGAAGAAAATCAAGCGTTCTTAACTTTCTCAACGATTGCTTTGAAAGCCTCGGGGTTGTTCATAGCCAAATCGGCAAGAACTTTTCTGTTGATTTCCACACCAGCTTTGTGGATCAAGCCCATGAGCTTGCTGTAAGAGAGGTCCTCGAGACGAGCAGCTGCATTGATACGTTGGATCCAGAGAGCGCGGAAATTGCGTTTTTTCGCTTTGCGATCGCGGTAAGCGTATGTTAAACCCTTCTCCCATGTGTTTTTGGCAACGGTCCACACATTGCGGCGGCTACCATAATAACCACGAGTAAGTTTTAAGATTTTCTTTCTTTTAGCCCTTGAGGCAACATGATTTACTGATCTTGGCATTTTGTAAAAATTTTTGAGCGTGAGCGGCATTAATTTGCACTTGCGGTGCTCGGCGCTCGGTTAATAATTTTATTCAGTTAAACGCTAAATTAAATGAAACTGCAAGAGTGTTAGATGCTCAACAATCTCTTAACTGCTTTTACATTAGTGGAATCCACCAATCCGGTGTGGTCAAGATTTCTCTTTCTCTTTTTGGATTTTTTGGTGAGGATGTGGCTATGAAAAGCGTGTTTCCTTTTAATTTTTCCTGTGCCGGTCAAAGCGAATCTCTTTTTGGCAGCACAATTTGTTTTCTGTTTTGGCATTTGTTTTTTATTTAATAGTTAGTTAATTACCTCGGCCCATGGGGCCTACGGTCTTCTATTTATTCACTCTTAGGAGTTTCTTTGTTTACGTCTGCTTTGGGCGCTTTCTCCTCTTTCTTCGGGGCGGCTTTTACGGGAGACAGCATGATTGTCATGCGTTTTCCCTCGAGGATAGGCATCATTTCCACTTTGCCATATTCCTCCAAGTCGTTGGCGAAACGGAGCAAGAGCACTTCGCCTTGCTCTTTGAAGAGGATAGATCTACCACGGAAGAACACGTAAGCTTTCACCTTTGAGCCCTCTTTGAGGAAGCCCTGTGCGTGCTTGAGCTTAAAGTTGTAGTCGTGGTCGTCTGTCTGCGGTCCGAAACGTATCTCTTTCACTACCACCTTAGTAGCTTTAGCTTTCTGCTCTTTCTGGCGTTTTTTCTGTTGATACAGGAATTTCTGATAGTCCAGAATTTTGCAAACGGGTGGCTCAGCATTGGGTGAAATCTCAATCAAGTCCAACTCCAGCTGCTCAGCGATTTTCAAAGCCTTCTCGATAGGATAGACGCCTTGTTCTACATTGTCGCCTACCAAGCGCACTTGCTTGGCACGTATTTGGTCGTTGGTAGCATAAGGATCCTTTGGCCCACGTTCATTACGCAACCCACGCCTATCCGGTTTTTGTGGTCGCGGTCCCATGGGACGCTTAGGCCCGGTAAATTGAGGTTTTTTCTCCATTCAGTTGTTGTTTGTGAAAGATGTTTTTAATTAATTATTAATCATTGAATTTACTTCATTGTTCAATTCGGCTGCAAAGGTAATAATTTTCATCGTACCTTTATCACCTTCGCCCTGTTTTCTTACAGAAATTTCTTCATTTTCTGCTTCTTTCTCACCTACGATGAGCAAATAGGGCACTTTTTTGAGCTCGTTGTCGCGGATTTTCTTACCGATTTTCTCGTTGCGGTCATCTACGAATGCTCTTACGTCTTGCTCCTCAAGGAGTTTAACTACATGCTGTGCATAATCGTTGAATTTCTCGCTGATAGGCAATACCACGCACTGCTCGGGAATCAACCACAAAGGCAATTTACCTGCGGTGTGCTCCAATAGCACGGCTACGAATCTCTCCATAGAGCCGAAAGGCGCACGGTGAATCATCACTGGACGGTGCTTCTGGTTATCTTTTCCGGTGTATTCCAAGCCGAAACGCTCAGGCAAGTTGTAGTCAACTTGGATGGTACCCAACTGCCAACGACGACCGATAGCATCCTTAACCATAAAGTCAAGTTTGGGACCATAGAACGCTGCCTCGCCCTCTACGCTCTTAGCTTTCAAGCCTTTCTCTGCGCATGCTTCGATGATAGCGTTCTCTGCGAGGTGCCAGTTCTCATCTGAACCGATATATTTGGTCTTGTTGTTGGGGTCGCGGAGTGAAATCTGTGCCTCGTAGTTCTCAAATTTCAAAGCCTTGAAGATGTAAAGGATGATATCCATCACTTTCAAGAACTCCTCTTTGATCTGCTCAGGAGCGCAGAATATGTGAGCGTCATCTTGAGTAAAGCCTCTCACACGAGTCAATCCGTGCAACTCACCGCTCTGCTCGTAACGATATACGGTACCAAACTCGGCAAGTCTCAAGGGCAACTCTCTGTAGCTACGGGGCGACACCTTATAGATCTCGCAGTGGTGGGGGCAGTTCATCGGTTTCAACAGATACTCTTCACCCTCTTCCGGAGTATGGATGGGTTGGAAGGAATCTTTACCATATTTAGCCCAGTGACCAGAGGTCTCATAGAGGTGTTTATTACCGATATGCGGAGTGATTACCTGGAGGTAACCATATCTTTTCTGTATTTTGCGAAGGAATTGCTCCAATCTATCTCTAAGAGCGGCACCTTTGGGCAACCATAAGGGAAGGCCCTGACCAACGGTAGAGGAGAAAGCGAAGAGCTCCATCTCTTTACCGAGCTTACGGTGGTCGCGTTTCTTAGCTTCCTCAAGCAATACGAGATACTCGTCGAGCATCTTCTTCTTGGGGAATGTGATGCCATAGACACGGAGAAGCTGATTGCGCTTCTCATCACCGCGCCAGTAAGCACCTGCCAAAGACATCACCTTGCAAGCCTTGATAGCACCTGTGTTGGGCAAGTGAGGACCACGGCAAAGGTCGGTGAAGGCGCCTTGGGTATAGGTTGTAATATGACCATCTTCCAATTCGCTGATAAGTTCGCATTTATAAACTTCTCCCCTATCGCCAAACATTTTCAAGGCGTCATCCTTGGAGATGTCGCGACGCACGATATCCTCTTTCTTTGAAGAGAGCTCGAGCATCTTCTTCTCGATTTTAGGGAAGTCTTCGCTGGTGATTTTGTGTTCACCCGGATCGATGTCGTAGTAGAAGCCATTTTCGATGGCGGGACCGATGCCGAATTTCACACCGGGATAGAGTTCTTGGAGAGCCTCAGCGAGCAAGTGTGCTGATGAATGCCAGAAGGCATGTTTGCCCTCTTCATCCTCCCACTTATACAATTGGATAGTAGCATCCGACTCCATGGGACGGGAAAGGTCCCAATCTTCGCCATTCACTTTGGATGCCAAGACATCATTAGCCAAACGGGGGCTGATGCTCTTTGCCACCTCCAAAGGTGTGATGCCATTTTCGTATTGACGGCTGGAACCGTCGGGGAATGTTATGTTGATCATAATTATTTTCAATAAATTGCGCAAAGATAATAAATATTTGCGAATATTCTGCAATTCAGAGCTATAATAAAATTTAAAGCTCAATAGATTTATTAATTTACTTTATCAATTCATTGGCAGCTTCTTTGAAAGCGTCCATGATTTTTGTGGGACGGTCGTTGGAGAATGCGCCAAGCTTATATGGGCTCTCGGCATTAGCCTCGGGTGCCCAGTAGAACACGCCCAAGCAAGCGTCGTCGGTAGTGCTGTATGTCTGATTTATCAGATCCTTGATAAACAGGTAACCCTCTTCGGGCTCTCCTGCTGCCACACCTGTCTCTACCACCATCACATCGGTGCCGTATTTGGCTTTGAGATGGCGTATATTCGCTACGGCGTCGCGTAGCGTTGACTCCGCATCCGGCTCTTTACCGGCGTCGATGGCCCAGAAGGGATATACGCTCATGCCGATGATGTCCCATTTGGCACCGTTGGCTTTAAGGCCATCAAAGACTCTATCGTATAGCTCTTGGTCGAAGCCATTGTCGAGGTGAACTATCACCTTGGCAGCGGGATACACGCTCTTGACAGCATCATATCCTGCCTGAGTAAGTGCGGCATAATTAGCGGCGTCCTCTGGCAATTTTGCCATACCCCAAAGGAAGCCGTTGGTGGTCTCATTGCCTACCTGCACCCACTTCACATCCACGCCATTGGATTTCAATAGATTGAGGGTATAAGCGGTATGGTCTGCAAGTGCCTGCTTCATTTGCTCAAGGTTCATCTTCTCCCACTGTTTGGGGATATTCTGCTTGGCGGGATCTGCCCACCAGTCGCTATAGTGAAAATCTATCATGATATCCATGCCGTTCTCCTTGGCTCTGAGAGCCATTTTAAGCACATCCTC
>CAZLJS010000155.1:0-4304 GCA_964559895.1 uncultured Sangeribacter sp. | reverse complement strand
GGACATGTTTGTAGCGGAAGATGATGCCGAAGAGCACCGCTACTACCAACGCATACGCTGAGAACAATAACCAGGAGTGATGCCATCCGGTGATTTGTGCCAATCCTTCGGGCTGTGCATAAACGAGGACGTCTATCACCTTCTGGGCAGCCAACGTACCAATAGTGGCACCGATACCGTTGGTCATAATCATAAATAAGCCTTGCGCGCTGGAGCGAATGGAGGGATCGGTTTGTTGATCTACGTAGAGTGAGCCGGAGACGTTGAAGAAGTCAAATGCCACGCCATAGACGATCATGGAGAGAATCAGGAATACTACACCTGAGCCGGGGTTACCGATACCAAACAATCCGAAACGGAGCACCCATGCCAACATGGCTATCATCATCACCACCTTGATGCCGTAGCGTTTCAAGAAGAATGGGATGAGCAGGATGCAGAGCGTTTCGCTAATCTGCGACAAGGAGATAAGGGCGTTGGCGTTCTCTACGCCGAAGGTGCCTTTGAACTCATCCACGGCGCCGAAGGCCTGTATGAAGGGGTTGGCGAAACCGTTGGTGATCTGTAGCGACACGCCCAGCAACATGGAGAAGATGAAGAATATAGCCATCTTCTTCTGTTTGAAGAGGGTGAACGCTTTCAAGCCGAGAGAGTCGGCAAGTGTCTTCTTCTCACCGGATTTGTTGACGGGACAATTGGGCATCGTCAATGCATAAGCGGCGAGGATGAAGCTGAACACTGCTGAAGTGAAGAGCTGTGCGTAAGTATTCTGATAGCCTGTGAAGTTCACAAAGAGCATAGCGCAGATGAAACCTACAGTGCCAAATACACGTATCGGAGGGAAGTGTTTCACAGTATCCAGACCGGCCTGACCGAGCGCTGTATAGGCTACGGAGTTTGCCAAACCGATAGTAGGCATAAAGAATGCCACGGAGAAGGTATAGAGCAAGAAGAGGGGCAAGAATTGGATGTCGTCGCCAGCGGTGTAAGCGTAAACACCGGCTCCCGCCATGAATAAACCTGCTAATATCTGCGAGATGCTGAGCATCTTCTGCGCCGGTATCCAACGGTCTGCTAATATACCTATCACTGCCGGCATAAAGAGGGAAACAATGCCCTGTATGGCATAAAATATACCGATATTTCCTTGGAGCCCTATGTTCACCAAGAAGCTACCCAACGATGTCAGGTATGAGCCCCATACGGCGAACTCTAGGAAGTTCATGATTGCTAATCTACTTTTTATCATGGTTGTTCGTTAATTATCTTTTGCAAAAGTAATAATTAAATTCTAAATTTTAAAATATTGTGCCAAACGGGTATTAGCCTGCGTCTCTAGATATGTTAAGCCGCTGCCCGGGGAAGGCACGGATATTATCCGGCTACGGGGACAGCGGCATATTCGTTATTGGGCGTCAAGGAAAGCGCGGCGCGATGGGATACGTATCACGTCACCCGCCACCTCTATCAGTCCTCGGCTCTCTAAGTCATTCAGCTGGGCTTCCACCGCCTCAGCCTCCATATTGATGGCATAGCAGAGGGCTCTGCGGTCGCAATTAAGCTCAATATTGTCGCAAATAGTGGGTGTGATGCCCAACAGCATCGTGCGCACTATAGCAGCCACCGACGCACGATCAACAGACGCCAACGCCTCCACGCCTCGCTGACACTGCAACGATAGTATGTTGAGATAGTTGAGCAGATACACCGGATTGAGCGACAACAGGTCGAGATATTGCTTCTTTGACACTCTCATTAGAGACGCTTTATCCACCGCTTCGAGGGCAAACGGGTTCTCCCGCACCAGTCCAAAGAGATTAAACACTCCGAAGACATAGGACCTGCCGGAGACGTAACTCAGATACATCGTCTCCTTATCGTTGCGCCATATCGTCTTCACATTGCCGGAGATGACAAAGAGCAACGCATCATCTACGTTGCCGAAATCACGTATCCGGTCTCCCTTCTCAAAATTCAAGAACTCTATGTGAGTCTTCTCTAGAAATGATGAAATTTCCACATGGCTCAGCCCTCTAAACAGGGGCAAATCCATGATCATATCATACATGCCAGCCATACGACTTTCTATCTTAAGAAATTAATTTAACAAAATTAATAAATAATTCTTTATTATCACCCATTTTCGTAGAAAAAAGAGCAACGAATGGCAATTTGTTCGTCGCCGAACCTATACCATTCTGTAAGTAAACACGTTAAACATAAAGATTGTTAAATTAAGAGACGAAATTTAACGCTATATAGCAGATTTCACACTTTTTTTGTAGTTTTGTGCACACATATAAAACCTTGATTTAAATGAAGAAAAATTTACGTTATGCCGCATTCATGCTTGGCTTGGGCATATTAGCCCTTTCCGGCACAGCTAATGGCGCCGAGAGGTCACAAGCTGATGCCCTGCAGATTGCGCTATCTTTCAACAAAGAAAACGCGTCCAACAAGCGCATGGCTGCCATACAGTCCATGAAAATGGTATATAGCTTGCCCGCAAATACCGGAAACGCCCTATATGTCTTTACTCCGGAAGATGGCGTCGGTTTCACTATTGTTAGCGGTAACGACGCTCTCGCTCCCGTGTTGGCTTACTCAGAAACCGGCATCTTCGCCGCCGACAAAATGCCCGACAACGTGGCGTTCTGGATGGCTATGTGCCAAGATGATGTCAACTTCGCTATTGCTGAAAACCTACCCGCCTACACTCCGCTAAAAACCGCTGTATCGAAGAAAGAGGATATTGCTCCGATTATGACTACTATCTGGGACCAAGACGCTCCCTTCTGGAACCTTTGCCCCAACAAGAAATATACAGGCTGCGTCGCCACTGCCATGGCCCAAATCATGAAGGTGTTCAACTGGCCAGAGTCGTCGCACGGCACCGCCGTTTGGAACAATCGCACTGTCACCATCGAGCGCACCTACGATTGGGATAATATGATCGACGACTACACAGGCAACTACACCTCCGAACAAGGCACCGCTGTAGCGGAATTAATGGTGGACTGCGGCAAAAGCGTTAATATGCAGTACTCCACATCCGGCTCCGGCGCGGAGACTAGCGACGTCCCCTACGCGATGATCAACAACTTTGACTACGACGCAGGTATGATATATATGCAGCGCAACCACTTCACTGAAGAGATGTGGGACGATCTGATGTACTATGAGTTGCAAAACGGCAGACCGATTATGTATGGCGGTTTCGACACCAGCTACGACGGCGGTCACCAATTCGTAGCTCACGGCTATCAATACAAGAGCAACGCCGCTTACTACTATATCAACTGGGGCTGGTCGGGCTATTGCGACGGCTATTACAAGCTAAGCAAACTAGCGCCCTCAGGTAGCGGTTCAGGTGGCAACAACGGCTCATACCACACCGGAGCCGACGCTGTGATCAATATCAAGCCACAGACAACCAACCCCTTCCGCGACCGCCAGATTTTCTGCAACGGTCATTTCGCTTACGACACCTCCTCCACAGGTGATGTCATCGGTTTCAACGTCACCACAGGCAAGCTCTGGGGCATGACCGCCAACAACTTCGAAGTGCTCGGTGGCAACGACTTCAAAGCGACGCTTGGCGCCCGTCTGATCAATGCGGAAAACCCCGAAGACTCCTATTTCCTTGAGACTTGCACCACCAACGCTAAATCCTCATGGATTCGTTGGAGCACTACTGAGACAGGATACTCTATCGACGTGTCTGAGATTCCCGACGGCACCTACTACATATTCCCGATGAGCAAGGCTAGCGACACCGGCAAATGGTCTCGTATCAAATCGCCATACGACAAACAGCAATACCTGAATTTGACACGCACAGGCGGTGCTAACATCATCAGCGCGCCCGGCACGGCGTCCAACCAGTTCATTCCGGTGCAGTACATCATCCAAGAGGAGTATGAATACACCATTGGCAAGGATGAGACTGTGACTCTCAACCCGTTGGTATTGCCCCACGAGGCCAACAACACCACACTGAAGTTCTATTCCGCCGACCCCAACATCGCCGTTGTCTCTGAGGATGGCGTTATCTCAGCAGTATCCACAGGCGACACAGTGATTACCATGGAGGCAGCAGACGGTTCAGGCATCACTCTCGATGTCACCGTTCACGCTAACGCAGGAAGCGGCGTAATCGGCATTGACAACAATCTATCAAGCACCTACGATGTATTTAACCTCGCAGGTATCCGCGTAGCCACCAACGCTACCGACGCTGACATCAACCATCTTCCCAAAGGCATCTATATCGCCAACGGCAAGAAGTTTGTAGTAAAATAGTA
>CAZLJS010000154.1:0-4320 GCA_964559895.1 uncultured Sangeribacter sp. | reverse complement strand
GACAAAGGTATCACAAAGGTTATCGGCATAGAGTCCCGCGGTTTTATCACCGGCTCTATCCTCGCTTACAAACTAGGCTGCGGCTTCGTTCCCGCTCGTAAGCCCGGTAAGCTCCCTTCAGTGACAATTAAGAAATCCTACGCTAAAGAGTATGGCGTCGATACCATCGAGATTCACAGCGATGCAATCGACGAAAATGACGTAGTGCTTCTCCACGATGACCTCCTCGCTACAGGTGGCACCATGAACGCTTGCTATGAATTGGTGAAGAGCCTTAACCCCAAAAAGATCTACATCAACTTCGTGGTAGAGCTCACAGCACTCCCCGGTAGAGAAAACCTCCCGCAAGACTGCGAGATCACATCCCTGCTGAAATACTAGTCGGTATCAACGAAGAAAATTTCGGTAACCCTGCAAGAGTAGCTGCGTAGCGGCATGCTATTGCAGGGTTGCTTGTAAAACAGATTATCATGTCAGACATAGCAGATATAGCCAAACACACCTTGCTGCGTTCCGACCTGCTGATAGGCGGGGGGAGAGGTATCGTGCAATCCGGCAAAGTGTCGGTGGAGATTCCCGACGACAGAACGACTAAGGATAGGATGGAGAACCGTCCCTCGTCGAAGCTGCGTGAGAAAATCCTCGCTTTACCCGAGGATCCCGGTGTATATCTCTATGTCGATAAGCAGGGGACAATCATCTATGTCGGAAAGGCGAAGCGCCTCAAGCGACGCGTCTCCTCCTACTTCAACCGCATCCACACCTCGCCAAAGACAAACGTGCTGGTGCGCAATATCGTTGATATGCGGTTTATCGTAGTCCCCACCGAGGAGGAAGCGCTACATCTCGAGGATGCCATGATAAAAGCATTCCGTCCGCGCTACAACGTCCTGCTCAAAGATGACAAAAGCTATCCCTACATCGTCGTTACCAACGAGCCCTTTCCCCGCGTTTTCCTCACCCACGAACGCAGCGAGCGCGGCAACTATTACGGTCCCTATGCCAACCCCGGTGCCGCCAAGACCGTGCTGGACCTGATACGCGAGCTCTTCCCCTTGCGTTCCTGCAAACATTTCATCGACGCCGAGACGGTGCGTCGCGGCAAACTACGCCTCTGTCTCGACTATCATATCAAGAAATGCGGCGGAGCCTGCTGCGGACTAATCACGCAGGATGAGTATGCCGTCACCGTGGATAGAGTGAAACAGATACTACGCGGCGAGACACAGCCATTGCTGGCGATACTTCGCAAGGATATGGAGACGCTGAGTGAGGCATGGCGCTTCGAGGAGGCGCAAGCCGTGAAAGAGAAGATAGAGCTCGTGGAGAAATACAACGCCAAGAGCATCGTCGCCTCCAACGCCGCTATATATGCCGATGTCTTCGCCTATGCCGAGTCAGACAGCAGCGCCTTTGTCAACTTCATGCACCTCAACCATGGCGCCGTGCTCCAGACACTAACCTTGGAGTATAAGAAGCGCATGGAGGAATCCAAGGAGGAGATATTGTCGATGGCGATAGGGGAGATCCAACGCCGATTCTCCCGACAATTTTCAGAAGTGTTGGTGCCATTCCTTCCGGATATCGAATTCTCAGGCATCAATTTCATCATCCCGCAGAGGGGCGACAAGCTGAAGCTTCTGAACGTGAGCAAAGCCAACGCCGAGCGCTACATGGCCGACCGTGAGAAGATGGCGGAGAAGCTGGATCCCCAGCGCGGCGTGAACCGCCTGATGCAACGTATGCAGTCTGATTTCCGATTGAGCGTAGAGCCCCGCCACATAGAATGTTTTGATAACTCCAATATCCAAGGCACGAACCCTGTGGCGAGCTGCGTAGTCTTCCGCGACGGCAAACCCTGCAAGCGCGACTATCGCCATTTCAACATAAAAACCGTGGTGGGACCGGACGATTTCGCCTCCATGAAGGAGGTGCTTCACCGGCGCTATTCACGCATGATAAGCGAGGGCACCCCGTTGCCGCAGTTGGTCGTCGTCGATGGTGGTAAAGGACAGCTCAGCGCCGCCGTGGAGGCCTTCGACGAGATGGGCATCCGTGGCGAGGTGGCGCTGATAGGTATCGCCAAACGCCTTGAAGAAATCTATTTCCCCGGCGATTCATATCCCCTTTATATCGACAAAAAGAGCGAATCACTGCGCGTGATACAAGCCCTCCGCGACGAGGCGCACCGCTTCGGCATCACCCATCACCGCAACCGCCGTAGCCACACACAGGTCACCAGCGAACTCGATGGCATCGCCGGAATAGGTCCCGTCACCGCCGCCAACCTGATGCGCGCCTTCAAGAGCGTACGTCGCCTCAAAGCCGCCTCCTTCGACGATATAGCCGCAGTGGTGGGAAAGAGCAAAGCCACAATCGTGACGCAGCATTTCTCGCAGAAATAGCCAATGCGATTGTTCCACGTGCTACTATCGTGGAAACCCTTTCGACAACAAATAACCGCCACCATCAAATAAAAAACAATAATAAAAGTGCACATATCATAAATTATATTTATCTTTGTATTCGATAACGATGCAAACTTTGTGGGAGGCTGAAGTGTATCATATACAGACACCCCAAGCGCCTCCGTATAGCAAAGAGGGTTTTGAAATAGATAAATAATACCGCCTGAAATGAAAAATAAAAATTCAAAAAGTGTAGTCAAAAGATTCCGCAAAAAGGATCTGGTAGCACCTGTGATGGAGTTCCTGCAGAAGGAGCACAAACAGGCGTTCAACTATAAGCAAATATCATATGCCATAGGTGCCACCCACCCCTCAAACCGCAATGACATCATTAACCTATTGGACGAGCTGGTAGCCGCTGAGCAGATTCAAGAGGTTAGTCTGGGAAAATATAAAGCGTTAAGCAACCGCGGCAACGAAGCCACGGGCATCTTTGTGCGTCGCAGCAACGGACGCAACAGCGTTCTCATCGACGAAGAATCCATCTTTGTGGCGGAGCGCAACTCCCTACACGCGCTCAATGGCGACCGCGTGAAAGTGGAGATAGCAGCCAGCCGCAAAGGCCAGGAGCCCGAAGCTATCGTCGTCGAGATATTGGAGCGCAAAGAGCAGGTATTTATCGGATCGCTCAAGGTGGTGAAGAACTATGCCGCCCTCGTGACCGATTCCAAATTCCTTGCCGCGGATATCATCATTCCCAAGAACAAACTCAAAGGGGGCAAGAGCGGCGATAAAGCTATTGTCAAGATCGTCAGCTGGGCCGACAACGAGATGAACCCCATAGGCGAAGTAGTGGATATCCTTGGCAAGAAAGGTGAGAACACCGCCGAGATGCATGCCATCCTTGCCGAGTTCGGACTCCCCTACAAATACCCCGAGGCTGTGGAGAAAGCCGCGCTTAAAATCGACGCCGGCATCACCCCCGAGGAGATCGCCAAACGCGAAGACTTCCGCAACGTCGTCACCTTCACCATCGACCCCAAAGATGCCAAGGACTTCGACGACGCCCTCTCCATACAGAAGCTCAAGAACGGCAACTGGGAGGTCGGCGTACACATCGCCGACGTCACCCACTACGTGCGTCCAAATACCATCCTCGAGAAGGAGGCGAAGCACCGTGCCACCTCCGTCTATCTCGTGGATAGAACCATCCCGATGCTCCCCGAGCACCTCTCCAACGGCATCTGTTCACTGCGTCCCGAGGAGGAGAAGCTATGCTACTCCGTAATCTTTGAACTCGACGCCGATGCCAACGTCCTCAACTCACGCGTGGCAGGCACCGTCATCTGTAGCAACCGCCGCTTCACCTACGAGGAGGCGCAGGAGATTATCGAGACCGGCAAAGGTGACTTCAGCGACGAAGTCCTCGCCCTCGACGGCCTCGCCAAGAAGCTGCGTGAACGCCGTTACAAACGCGGCGCACTAGAGTTTGGCCGCGCCGAAGTACGCTTTGAAATCGACGAGAAAGGAAAGCCCGTGAGAGTATATTTCAAAGAGTCGAAAGACGCCAACAAGCTCATCGAGGAGTTCATGCTTCTCGCCAACCTCACCGTAGCCGAGAAGGTAGGCAAAGTCGCTGCCGGCAAGAAAGCAAAGACCTTCGTCTATCGTGTCCACGACAATCCCGATCCCGAGAAGCTGTCCAACTTGGCGCTCATCGCCCTCCGCTTCGGCTATCGCATCACCCCCGACGGGAAGTCGCGTGAGGTCAACAAATCGCTCAACAAACTGCTCAAGGATATTAAGGGGAAAGGTGAGGAGAATATGCTCTCCATGCTCACCGTTCGTTCCATGGCGAAGGCTGTCTATACCACCGACAACCGCGGCCACTATGGCTTGGCGATGCCCTTCT
>CAZLJS010000153.1:0-4337 GCA_964559895.1 uncultured Sangeribacter sp. | reverse complement strand
GCGTCCTCCACACCCTCTACCAGAAATCCACCATCGAGATCGGCGACGACGTCTCGGTGGGACACAACGTGGTCATCCACGGCGCTAAGATTCATGATTTCGCACTCATTGGCATGGGCGCCATTGTCATGGACGACGCGGAAGTGGGCGAAGGCGCTTTGGTGGCTGCCGGATCTGTAGTGCTCAGCCGCACCAAGATCGGCCCGCACGAGATGTGGGCTGGCGCTCCCGCCAAATTCGTCAAAATGGTTGAGCCCGAGAAAGCTAAAGAGATGAACATCAAAATAGCAAAGAACTACCTCATGTACTCTCGTTGGTACGGCGAGGAGGAAACGCAAAAAGATTAACACTACACAGTTAAGAGGGTATATCTACATAGAAAGTTTTCTAAAACATCGGTATTAATTCTTCTTTTATCCACAAAGATATACCCTCTTCACTTTTTTACTCAGTGCTTCGACATATACTACTAACATCAATTCTTCTGGCCACAACGCTATGCACCCTTGGCGCCGACAACGACAAGGGCTATCGCACGTTATATCTGGAGCTAAACAACGGCTATGAGATATACGTGGGACGTGCCGGCTATATGCAGATTCACGACGGGTATATGATAGTGAAGACAGAGGAGGACTACCTACAACTGAGCACCGCCGAGGTCAAAGGTTGGCGCTACGAATACGCCAAGGATGTCATCACCTCCACACCTATCATAGCAGGAGAGAGCGCCGAAACAGCGGTCAGCTACTCCAACGAAGGGATATACATCACACTACCCGACACGTCAGCGAGCGGCAACAGCATCTCCATATATAATATAGAGGGAGAGATAGTGCGACAGCTACCCTGCACGTCATCTATCTTCATCAGCTACACTGAGTTACCATCGGGCATAAACATCATCCTCATCCCCGGCGACAACGGATATTCAACCATCAAACTTAACGTCAAATAACGTATGCGCAAACTACTGTTACCCCTCACCGTCATCATAGTCGGCGCCCTCTACGCCGCGACGCCACAGTGGCTACACATCTACACCACCGTGGAGGATAACGACTACGCGCTACGGGTGTATTCGGCGCGCACAGACACCATCAAAGCTATCGATCACGACCGCAGCTACGACAACACCTACGACATACTACACGTTAGCTACCCTGCCGGAAGCGACACCATCTTCCCCCTCGACAAGGTATCTTACTGCGAATACGGCGATAACGCCAACTGCCTTTATATCACCACCGACAGCTTCGTCACCGAGATTCCATCCAAGGAGTATTACCTCGACGCCACGATTAGCATGAGCGGCAACAGCCTCCACGACTCCATACCACCCACCTACGTGGCGGTAAAGGGGCGCGGCAACACCACCTGGAGCTACCAGAAGAAGCCTTACCGTCTGAAATTCAGCAAGAAAACGGCATTGCCGGGCGTACGCAAGGGCAAAAGCTACTCACTGATAGCCAACTATCTAGACCCCACCCTGATGCGCAACACCTTCGCTTTCAAGGTGGCTAAACTGCTGGGGATGCCCTACACCAACAACTCCTACCCCGTGGATGTGGTCTTCAACGGCAGATACCGCGGCAGCTATATGCTCACCGAGAAGATAGGATTCAGCAGCAACAGCATCGACGACATCGACGAGAATGAGGGGGTACTGCTCGAACTAGACAAATCCATGGACGAGAAATACTGCTTCACATCGCCCGTTTATAAGCTGCCCGTGATGATCAAAGAGCCCGACTTGGACGAGATCGCCACAGAAGAAATTCCAGCAGAAACATTTTTTAACAAATGGCGCAACGACTTCGAAAATTTCGAGGCCACCCTCTCCACCGGACACGACGAGAATGAGTATCTAAAATATATCGACATCGCCTCACTCGTTGATTATCTGCTAGTTTACGACATCACCTACAACCGCGAGCTGGACCATCCCAAGAGCGTCTATCTCTACAAAAAGAGCCTCGACGACGTGTGGCACTTCGGTCCCGTGTGGGATTTTGACTGGGGATTCGGACACTATGACAATAATACGTACTCAAAACCGTTAATAGTAAAGAGCTCCTCGCTGTATGGCGCCAAGTTCCTACTGAAGATAGTGAAAACAGACCTCTTCATGGAGCTATTCCGACAGCGTTGGCACGAGTTTCGCAACAACATGCTGCCCAAAGCCATCAACTACATACTGGAATACACGGAGCAACTGCGCGTCAGCGCGCTACGCAACGGCCAGCTATGGGACAGCAAATATATCAAAGCGGAGATGGAGCAATCCTCAGAGACCTTCGACTACAACGTCGTCGAGATGATTCGCTGGATAGAAAACCGCGCCGACTATATCGACCAAGACCCCAACATGGGACTATACTGATATAGCCTCGCACAAAGATAGAAAGCATAGTTTACTAATTATTAGTTATCGTAAGGAGGTGAAGAAAACACACAAAAAGAGATAAAAACTAAGAAAAACATAAAATTTTTTTGTGGAAAATTTTGCTATATAGGGAATTATACCTAATTTTGCACCGCTAAAACCCACCGACAAAACGCCGGTAGGGGATTGCAATATGTAACAACTAATTAGAAATTAACAACTTTCAAATCAAAAAAGATGATCATAGTACAAGTAAAAGAAGGCGAGAATATCGAAAGAGCCCTCAAGAAATTCAAACGTAAATACGAAAGAACAGGTGTAGTAAAAGAATTGCGCCGTCGTCAAGCTTTCGAGAAGCCCAGCGTGACTAATCGTAAGAAAATGATGAAAGCAGTCTATGTTCAAAAACTTCGCCAGATAGAGGAATAAAAAATCTCGCCATTTTATTTGGCAATTTCAAAGATTCTTCCTATATTCGTAGCCTGAATGCAATATGACGCATTTGGCAACGTTTAACTAACAAAAAGATATTAGGATGAATCTTGAGAAATATACAACATATTTACGGTATGAGCTGAACAAATCAGCTTATACCGTAAAGTCGTATATATCCGATATAGAGCAATTTATCATCTTTCACACCAACGGTCATCTGGAGACGTTTGACGACACTGCGGTCAGCACCGCCGACATCCGTCGTTGGCTGGCATCGCTGTCGCGCAAAGGCGACGGCGCCCGTACCCTGCGCCGCAAGACCTCCTCACTGCGCAGCTATTTCCGATTTCTGCTGCGCCTGAAGATAGTCACCGTCAACCCCGCGTCAGACATCATCCTGGCAAAAGCGCCGCAGCCACTCCCCTCTTTCATCAAAGAGCAGGACATCGACGCCATCCTTGCCGAAGAGGACCCGCAGCAGGAGTCAAACCCCTTCGCGGCGACGCGCGACGCCCTCATCATAGAGATGCTATACGCCACAGGGATGCGCCGATCAGAATTTCTAAACCTATCAGACACCGACATAGACCTGCGACGCAAGGAGATAAAGGTGACAGGCAAACGCAACAAACAGCGCCTCATACCCATCGCCCCGCAACTCGCAGACAAGATACAACAATACCTGGATCTACGCGATTCCTCGTTTGAAACCAACATAGGCACCACTCATTTCCTACGCTCCGACAAAGGCGGGGAATTGAACCAAACAGCCTTCTACAACATTGTAAAAAGAAAACTCTCAGGCGTAGCATGTCCCAAACACAGCCCGCATGTGCTGCGTCACAGTTTTGCAACAGCGATGCTAAACAACGGAGCCGACATCAACACCGTGAAAGAATTTCTCGGGCACTCCGGTCTTGACACCACCCAGATATACACCCACGTGTCGTTTGCCGAGCTCAAACAGAATTATAACCACGCTCACCCACGAGCACAAAGACAAAGAAAGGAGAATAAACCATGGAAGTAAAAATCAAAGCCATCCATTTCGACGTTAGCGAGAAGCTCACCGTTTTCATCAACAAGAAAATCGAGAAACTATGTCGTCGCTACGACGCTGTCACCGAGGCCGAAGTCACACTGAAAGTCGTAAAGCCCGAAACCGCGATGAACAAAGAGGTTGGCATTAAGCTCCTTGTACCCCCCACAGAGGATCTCTTCGCCTCAAAAGTCGCCGACTCTTTTGAAGAGGCCGTGGATCTATGCCTCGACGCCCTCGAAAAACCTCTAGAAAAAAATAAAGCTAAAAAATAATCACCACGGGCAACGCCAACGCGACTAGCCCGTCACTCACCAACAAGGCTTAACTGAATTTCATGAAATCGAGCCCGCTTGATAACGTAAGGATAATAGAATTTCCAAAAATATGCGACCCACGCGGTAACTTATCGTTTGTTGAAGGGGGAAGACATCTCCCCTTCAACATTCGTCGCGTATTCTACATATATGATGTGCC
>CAZLJS010000152.1:3139-4374 GCA_964559895.1 uncultured Sangeribacter sp. | reverse complement strand
CATCACTTACACCAGCACCGGCACTCCCACAGCTCCTTCAGCTCCTAAGATCTCCGGTACTTCTACCTTCTACACCCCCACAACAGCTGTAACTATCTCAGCCGCTTCCGGTTGCGATATCTACTATACCCTCGCTTACAACGGCACTCCCGCTGATCCTACCATCGACAGCGCTGAATACGACGAGGAGATCATCATCAACGACTCTTGCACCATCAAAGCTATCGCCGTTCGCGACGGTTTGACTTCTGAGGTTGCCGAGGCTACCTTCACTAAGGCTTATGCCGAAGAGGTCGCTTCCATCGCTGAGTTCCTCGCTAAAGATGACAACGCTGTTTGCAAATTCACTAACCCCGTAACCGTGGTTTACCTCTCAGGCAAATACCTCTTCGTGAAAGATGAGACCGGTGGTCTCCAGATCTTCCGCGCTGACGCTGCCTTCGACAACGCTTACGAGCAAGGTCAAACTATCTCCGGCTTCACTGCTGTAAGAGGCACTTACAACAAGAATCCTCAAGCAGCCGCTAAGGACTACATCGACACCTTCCCCGCAGAGGGCACAGGCGAAGCTGCTATCGTGAAACCCACCACTCTTGGCTTTGACGAGGCTATCACTGAGCAATACTACAACTGCTACGTGAAACTTGAGAACCAAACTATCACTAAAGATGGCAACAACTATTACCTCGTAAACGGTGACAACAAGATCCAGCTCTACAACCGCTTCGGTCTTGACGCTCTCTCTGACGACCTCCTTGAGGGCAACTACGACATCACCGGTTTCATGGTAATCTACAACACTACCAACGAGATCTTCTACACTGAGATCGCTGAGTCTTCAAGCGTTAAATCTCTTGAAACAGCTGAGGGCGTTATCTACGGTGGCAACGGCACTATCGTAGCTCCCGAGGGCGCTAAGGTTTATGGTGTTAACGGCGTAAGCTACAACACTACCGGCCTCAACGCAGGTCTCTACATCGTAGTAGCCAATGGCAAAGCATACAAAGTAGTAGTTAAATAATAAACTAACCTGATTTATATCTTTATCACATTGCATTAGGAGATATAATATCTAAATAGACGCAGGGCAACGGCATCCGCCGCTGCCCTGTTTATTTTGGGCGGGAGGGGAGCTAGGTAGAGCAAGGCGGCGGCAAGGTAGAGCAAGGTAGAGCAAGGTAATTCTTATGAGTCTTATAAATCTTATAAGTCTTATACGAATTATAAGAATTATA
>CAZLJS010000152.1:0-3039 GCA_964559895.1 uncultured Sangeribacter sp. | reverse complement strand
TTATACGATTTATACGATTTACCACCGGAGCATCAGCCTCCTCCATCACCATTATTCTAAATTTTTTCATTAATTTTGCCAACGAATACGCAGATGAGGGAATCGGGTGTGACTCCCGAGCAGGGCCGCTGCCGTGACACTGTGCATCTCTCCCAGATAATTTCGTCCATCATCGCCACTGAGCACCCCGCTTGGGAAGGCGCGACGAATAACAGTAAGCCGGAATATCTCACTGCCGTATCTTAGCGTGTCATCGTTGGTTTTCGAGCACCAAGACCGTGACGGCAAGAGAGCTGTGCCTCTCCCTCCGGCTTGTGCGTCGTCGCCGACAAGCCACTCAGGAGGATAAAATGAGAATAAATTACAGGATATTTCTAGCACTTTTGGCTTCCTTGATGGGGAGCGCGGCTCACGCCGTCACCGACAGCATCAGCGCCGAGCTATCGGAGGTGGTGGTGTATGGCAAATACGACCCTAACCGCGAGGTCATCCCCACGCAGTCCCTCTCCGGAGAACGTCTGGAGACGCTCAACAGCCATAGCGTCGCCGACGCTGTGAGGTATTTCTCGGGCGTACAGCTCAAGGACTACGGTGGGGTAGGGGGCGTCAAGACCCTCGACATCCGCAGCATGGGCTCCAACCACCTCGGCGTCTTCTACGACGGCATACAGCTGGGCAACGCCCAAAACGGCCAGATAGACCTCGGCAAGTTCTCGCTCGACAATATCGAGGAGATATCCCTCTACAACGGTCAGAAAAGCAATATCTTCCAGAACGCCAAGGACTTCGGCTCCGCAGGCACGATTTATATCCGCACCAAGCGTCCTAAATTCGCGGCAGGGAAGCGCTTCAACTTCACAGCGAAGATGCGCACCGGCAGCTTCGGCCTCGCCAACCCCTCCGCGCGCCTCGAATACCGTCTGAGCAACAGCGTCAGCGCCTCCTTCAACGCCGAATACACCTACGCCAACGGCAAGTATAAGTTCCGCTATCACAAAATCTTCTCCGACGGCACCTTGGCATGGGACACCGTCGCCACGCGCCGCAACGGCGACGTGCAGGCACTACGTCTCGAGGGCGCCCTCTTCGGCAAGACGCGCCGCAGCGAATGGTATGCCAAGCTATACTACTACGACTCGGAACGCGGCATCCCCGGCGCTATCGTCAACAACGTCTGGAAGAGCTCGCAGCGCCAATGGGACCGCAACTTCTTCGCACAAGGCACCTGGCAACGACAGATTACCTCGCGATATAAGGCGATGGTCAACTTCAAGTATGCCCACGACTATATGCGCTACCTCAACCCCGACACCACGCTCATGTATCTCGACAACACCTTCAACCAGAACGAGATATATGTCACCACGGCACACTGCTACGAGCTGATGCGGGGCTGGGACGCCAATATCTCCGTCGATTACCAGTGGAACGACCTCCACTCCAACATGACCAGCTTCGCCTCCCCGATACGCAACACGCTCCTCGCCGCTGCCGCCACCTCCTTCCGCCGCGGACACTTCAAGGCACAGGCAAGCTTGCTCTTCACCTACGTCAACGACCGCTCCAAGATCGTCAACGGCACCACTTACCTCGGTGACCGCCGCAACAACCTACGTCGCTTCACCCCGGCACTATTCCTCTCCTATAAGCCGCTGCTGAACCGCGATTTCACCTTACGCGGCTTCTATAAGCGCATATTCCGCATGCCCACCTTCAACGACCTCTATTACACCGATATAGGCAACGCCGACCTGCGTCCGGAGTACGCCACGCAGTATGACCTGGGCGTCAACTGGATCATCCGGCCCGCTGAGGGGGTGATCGGTAGCTTCGAGCTCAACGCTGACGGCTACCACAACCGCATCTCCGACAAGATTATCGCCGTGCCAAAGGGCACAGGACAGTACCGCTGGATGATGATGAACATCGGCAAGGTGCGTATCTGGGGCACAGACATCTCGGCACAGACAGTGTTCACCCTCCCTGCCGACATTACGCTCAACCTGCGCCTGGTATATACCTATCAGCGCGCCATGGACTACAGCGACCCCACAGACAACGACAAGCCCGCCGGAACGTATCGCGGACAGATAGCTTATATCCCCTTCCACAGCGGCTCCGTGGCCGCCTCCCTCTTCTGGCACGACTTCAACGTCAACTATAGCTTCATATACACCGGCGAACGTTACCACACCTCCAGCAACATCCTCGCCAACTATGAGCAGCCGTGGTACACCCACGACGTATCCTTCTCCTACCGCCTGCCGCTCAAGCGCGTGGCGATGAAGGCCCTCCTTGAGATAAATAATTTGTTTAACCAACAATATGAAGTGATACTCAACTACCCCATGCCGGGGCGCAACTTCCGCGTATCACTCCAACTTGATATATGATGAAATATAAAGCTCTATTACCCATCGCAATGTTAGGCGTGGCACCGATGCTGCTCGCCGACAATTCCCCCTACCTGAGCCGCGTGTATGAGTTCATGCCCGCCCCGGGACAGTTCAACAATGTCATCCCCGAATATGAGGATGGCGACAGCTACGAGAAGCTGCTATCGCAGATAGAGGAGTCGATCTGTGGCGGCGCCAATCCGGGGCTAATCACCCTGGGCGCCTATGGCGGATATATCGTGGTAGGCTTTGACCATCCCGTGGTAAACGTGGTGGGTGAACCGGACTTCAAAATCGCCGGCAACGCCACCATCTCCGCGCAATACTCCGAAGGCGGTAGCTGCGAGCCGGGTATCGTGATGGTGTCGGTAGATGCCAACGGCGACGGCATCCCCAACGACACTTGGTATGAGCTCGCAGGTAGCGACTACTACAAAGACTCTACTATCCACGGCTACGAGATCACCTACTATAAGCCCGACGAGAATAAGGTGATGGAACCGGACGCCGACGATAAGAATATCAACGACATGACCTATATCCGCTGGACCTCCAACGATCCGTCGGAGCCGGAGGGGTACGTGATGCGCAATATATGGCACTCCCAGTCCTATTGGCCCCAATGGTATGAGGGTGACACTAT
>CAZLJS010000151.1:0-4435 GCA_964559895.1 uncultured Sangeribacter sp. | reverse complement strand
GCAATTCTGAAATAGCTGATATTTTCAAGTACATCCCGTGCCTCATCAGTATCATATAAGTATCTGTAGTGAAGATATTGTTGGTCGAGAAGATGTACTATTCATCGTGCCGCATCGTGGCATAAGCGGTAGTCATGAGGGTGCTGGACAAACAGATACGCTATTATCATAACACAAAAGCATGCCGAAGGTATGCTTTTGTGTTAGCACAAGGATCGACAAGGAGAGCCCAGTGGAGGTAAAGATAGCATATCAGTAGTTACCCCTCCGGCATGCATCCTCTCTGCGGGGTTACATATAAATTCGGGGCTCTCGACACGATAGACAGCAAAACCTTCTAAGCTTTTTTCTAAAAAAAAGTTTTTGGATGATACTTTTTGAGATGCCTCTTTGATTTTCTAACCATCTTGTGTTGCTTAGCAGCTAACACATTGGTATTCAATCATTATTGCGTTGCACCGTAAAACCGAGCTTGGAAATCTCATTCCAGAACCCAGGGAATGACTTATCCACACACTCCGCGCCGGAGATCTTCATCGTTGCATCGGGGATGGCAGGCAATGTCATCGCCATTGCCATCGCTATGCGGTGGTCGGAATGGCCGGATATACGTATAATCCCTTTAGTATCTGATATTTTCGATAATTCTTCGCTCATAGCCGCCAATCTATCCGACTCCTTAAAGCGCAGATTTTCAGTACCTATAAGTCGGCAGGGGAGCACCATCATGGCGATGGTCGCCGATAGTGCCGGTGCCATGTCGAGGTTATCGCGGATATCTATGGCTTCAGCGCCGGAGAGTAGGTCGCGGAAGATAGCCTCTGAGTTGGCGTCAGACTGCAACGAGGCTGCGGCAGTGTCGGCGGTGACAGGGATGCCTTCACCGACAGCAAACTGCAAATCCCTATTGCTCAGCGCCTTATATTCATAAAAGAATGTCGCGGCAGACCAGTCCGGCTCGACAGGGTAATCCATAGGAGCATAACATCCTGATACCGTGATGGTTTCGCCGATTCGTTCTATGCTTATCGTCGGATTAAGACGCATCATGGCAATGGTCATGTCGATATAAGGCACCGAGGTGGTCATATTCTCCACTGTGAGACGCAAAGGGGCTTCAAACGTGGGCGCTACAAGTAGCAGTGCCGACACGAACTGAGAGCTCATCGCGGCGTCTATCGTCGTCTCACCCCCTGCGAGCCTCCTGCCACGGATACGCAGCGGTGCTAACCCCTCCTCACGGAGCGGCTCAATCTCGGCACCAAGGTGGCGCAACGTCTCGATAAGGGGCTTCATAGGACGCTGACAGAGCCGCTCACTACCAGTGACAACAGCTGTCAATCCTGGCGTGGCGGCGACGTAGGCGGTGATGAAGCGCAATGCCGTACCCGAGGCGCCTACGTTGACAGTCACCTCGCCGCGGCTATCGCGTAATAGATTGAGAGCTTCACCAAGGACGCGTATGTCGTCGCAGTCCCCCTTCTCAGGGATATAACGGAAGTCTCCGGCCACCGCCTTGGCGACCATAGCGCGCGCTGCCATGCTCTTGGAGCGTGGCAACGTCACGGTAGGGGTCTCGGCAGCGGTGGGTACCGCATATCTAAGCGTTGCTATCATCTATCTTTTCAGTTAAAACAGCAGCGAACCGTCGCCATAGGAGAGGAAACGGTAGTCGTTGGCCATAGCGTCGGCATAGAGCTCACGCCATTCGTTGGCAGGGGCGCCGTTGCGCTGCAGGAAGGAGGAAACGAGCAGCAATAGTGTCGATTTAGGCTGATGGAAGTTGGTCACCATACCCTTCACCACGCGCCATTTGAAGCTCGGAGCAATCATGATGGCTGTAGAGGCCACTATTTCCCCTTTTTCGTCGCCGTGAGCGAGGATATAATCGCGGAGTGCCGTGAGTGCGTCCACGGTCTCTCCGGTGCGCTCATACGCCTCCCATTGCGTCACGTGCAGCCCCTCGTTGCCATCCATGAGCTGAAAACCAAGAATCGGCAGCGACTCAAGGGTGCGAACAGAGGTCGTACCGACAGCTATGATGGGGCGTTGCTCCTGCACAGCGGCGATAAGCTTCTCCACCAACGTGCGGCTCACCACGAAGGTCTCGGTGTGCATGTCATGCTCGCCAATGCTGTCGCTCTTGACGGGACGGAACGTGCCCGCGCCGACGTGAAGCGTCACGTCTGCCACATCCACGCCCTTCGCTCTCAGCGCGTCAAACACCTCGGGAGTGAAATGCAATCCCGCAGTAGGCGCCGCCACGGAGCCTTTCAGCGAGGCGTAAACGGTCTGGTAATCGGTGCTATCAGTAGCCTCCGACTCCCGATTAAGATACGGCGGGATAGGGATAAAACCGGCACCCTCCACCACTGCGGCAAAGGGGATATCGGAGGGGGTCCAGCTAAGACGTACTTGGCGGTTCTCACCCTCACACTCTATCCTTTCGGCGCGGAGCAACACCTCTTGTCCCTCCACGACGAGCGTTTTCTCCAGCGCGTCGTCACCCTTCCAGCGCTTGGAATTGCCTATCAGGGCGTTCCACACACAGGAGCCGGTTGCTTGAAACATTTCAGCATAATCCACTGGGGAGGCCGGCTCCAAAAGGAATATCTCGATGGTTGCTCCGGTGGCCTTGCGGAAACGCAAGCGGGCGTTGATGACGCGGGTATTGTTTCTCACCAACAGTGCATTGGCGGGTATATATTGCGAGATTTCGGAGAAGCGTGTATGGACGCGTTCTCCATCGGGGCGACGTACCAGCAAACGGCACGCATCGCGCTGTGCAACAGGGTGCTTGGCGATGCGTGAATCCGGTAATTGGTAGTCGTAGTCGGTGATTTGAATATCTTTTACCGATGACATATATTAGAAACCTAAGTAGTTTGTCGGGGTGATTTGGCGCAACTCGGCTTTCACCTCTTCGCTGACGTTGAGCGTCTCAATGAAGTCGGCGATGGAGTTAGCGTCGATGGTGGCGTTGGTGCGAGTAAGGGCCTTGAGCGCCTCGTAGGGCTTGGGATAACCTTCACGGCGCAAAATAGTCTGGATAGCCTCAGCCACCACAGCCCATTGCATCTCCAGGTCGTGGGCGATGGCCTCTTTATTGATCAACAGCTTACCAAGGCCGCGCAGGGTGCTGGAGAAGGCGATGAGGGAGTGTGCCATAGGCACGCCTACGTTGCGGAGCACGGTGCTGTCGGTGAGGTCGCGTTGCAGACGTGATACGGGGAGCTTGTTTGCCAAATGAGTGAAGATGGCATTGGCGATGCCAAGGTTACCCTCTGAGTTCTCGTAGTCGATGGGGTTGACCTTATGCGGCATGGCGGAGCTGCCCACCTCTCCGGCTTTGATCTTCTGCTTGAAATAGTTCATAGAGATATATTGCCAGAAGTCGCGGTCGAGGTCCAACACGATGGTATTGATGCGCTTCAAAGCGTCGAATAGCGCTGCAAGGTTGTCGTAATTGGAGATCTGTGTGGTCACCTTCTCACGCTCGATATGGAGGGAGTCGGCGAGGAACTTGTTGGCAAACTCGGGCCAGTTGTATTGCGGGAAAGCCACGCGGTGAGCGTTCATATTGCCTGTGGCGCCGCCAAACTTACCGCTGATATGCACCTCTTTGAGGGCTTGCAGCTGCGTGCGGAGACGATAGACATACACGTTCACCTCTTTACCCAAACGGGTAGGGGTGGCGGGCTGACCGTGTGTGCGCGCCAACATTGGCACGTCTTTCCACTCCTCGGCATACTCCTCGAGCTTGGCGATAAGTTCCTCCAACAATGGATAGTAGCTCTCTCGGAGCGCATCGGCGATAGACATAGGCACCGCGGTATTGTTGATGTCCTGCGAGGTGAGACCAAAGTGGATATACTCTTTATACGCCTCAAGACCCAGGGCGTCAAATTTCTCTTTAAGGAAATATTCCACAGCCTTAACGTCGTGGTTGGTTACCTTCTCTGTATCTTTGATGTGTTGCGCATCTTCAAGAGAGAAATCATTGTAGATGGCGCGGAGGCCCTCCACAGTGGCGGGATTGATATCTGCCAAAGCAGGCAACGGTATGCGGCATAGCGCAATGAAATACTCCACTTCCACTTTCACTCTGTAGCGTATCAACGCAAACTCAGAGAAGAAGCGATCTAATGATTCAGACTGGCGACGATAGCGACCGTCGATAGGAGAAATGGCTGTAAGGGTTGTTAAATCCATGAGAAATGCTCTTTTTTGAAAAAATTTTACAAAAAATTTTGCGCCCATAACGAGCTAATTCTTAGTGGCTTGACTCTCAAAACCGAGAAAACACCCACAAAAAATCACCACAAAATTAGCAAAAAATTTTAGTAGTAAGAAAATTTGTTGTAACTTTGCACCGCAATCGGGTGATTAGCTCAGCTGGTTTAGAGCATCTGCCTTACAAGCAGAGGGTCTGCGG
>CAZLJS010000150.1:0-4463 GCA_964559895.1 uncultured Sangeribacter sp. | reverse complement strand
CCATCACTTGCCCGCTTATCACCAAAGCCGACGGCTCCAAATTCGGTAAAACAGAGAGCGGTAACGTTTGGCTCGACGCCAACTACACCTCACCATATAAATTCTATCAGTTCTGGCTCAACGTAGGCGACGCCGAAGCAGAGAAATACCTCAAGATCTTCACCTTCCTCACCAAAGAGGATATAGAAGCCTTGGTAGCAGAGCATAACGCCGACCCGGGGTTGCGTCCGCTGCAGAAACGTCTAGCCCGCGAGGTGACCATCATGGTTCACGGCGAAGACAACTACAACGCCGCTGTGGAGGCCAGCCAGATCCTCTTTAGCAACAAAGCCGGAGAGATCCTCCACCATATCGACGAGAAAACATTGCTCGACGTCTTCGACGGCGTCCCCACCTTCCAGGTAGAGAAAGCGCAGCTCGACGCCACCATGCCGCTGCTGGAGCTCCTCGCCACCGCCACCGCGATATTCCCCTCCAAAGGTGAAGCGCGCAAGATGGTTCAGGGTGGCGGCGTTAGTGTCAACAAAGCCAAAGTAATTGATATCAACGCCACCGTCTCCTCCGATGACCTGCTACAAGGAAAATACCTCTTGGTGCAGCGCGGCAAGAAGAACTACTACTTGGTAATAGCTCAATAAGAAAAAAGGGTTGGAGTCCTTGTGGCTCCAACCAAATAATATATAACTGTTCTAAACAATTTCGAAATGAAGAGAATTGCTTATGCACTTTTGACAATGATGACACCGGTTCTTTTTGCCTCATGCAACTCCGAGGATAAATTGGACAGCACCACGTCGTTGTATCAAGACTACTACGTGGAGACAGAGAACGGCGTTACCACCGCGTTTGCCAACTTCCGAGAAGGCAATAGCGAAGGATCACGCGTCAAACTCAACAACGGGGCCTCCATCACAGCCAACGGCAACGCCATGACCTATGTCAACGGCAACCAGGTCTCCGGCACCTACGACTACTACACAGTGCTCAGCGATGAGGTATCACAGGTAGATTTCAGTTTTAAACGTAATTCCAGCACCACCCTCAACAACACTCTTTATTTCAGCATGGTGCCCGAATTTACCGTCGAAAACGATGATATGAAAGTTGTCACCAACGGCGTCCGCTACAATGTCACCAAGACCAGCGCGGGCAACTCCTTGGCGAAGCTCAAAGTAGCGTTGGTAAATTCCTCCAACGTCTCCTACACCGGCGTCACCGGTCCCAACGATGCTTACTACATCTTCACCGGCGTCCCCGCGGGCACGTACAAACTATTTGTGGCATTCTACGCCACCACCTCCGTGGCACAGTCCAACGGCTCGGCGGGAGGCATGATGACTTACTATCGTATATCATCTTACGAGAACGTCAAAGTAGAATAACAGAGAAACTTATTAGGTAGAGATAGTATCAACAAGGTATGAGATTGCTAAAACCGGAGCGCATATATAGCTCCTATGATACCATTGAAACCCAAGAGATAACCAGAAAAACATTACAAACAACCCAACATAGAGCTTCGGCTCTGTGTTTAAAACACATTCATTAACAATGGAAAAACTCAACGTTAAGCCGATGGACAGCGTGGTAGTACGCTTTTCAGGCGACTCAGGCGATGGGATGCAGCTAGCCGGCAACATTTTCTCCAATGTGTCGGCAGGAGAGGGCAATGAGATTTCTACATTTCCCGATTATCCGGCTGAAATACGCGCTCCGCAAGGAACGCTAAGTGGAGTATCCGGTTTCCAGGTGCACATCGGTGTGGATGTACACACCCCCGGTGACAAAGCGGACGTTCTGGTCGCTATGAACCCGGCTGCGCTGAAAACCAACTTGCAGTACCTTAAATCTGACGGTATCGTCATCTGCGACACCGACACATTTAAAGAGACAGACCTCAAAAAAGCAGAGTATAAGACTTTAGACCCTGTAGCGGAGCTAGGCATCGATCCTAAGAGAGTGATGGGCGTCCCCATGACTACCTTAGTCAAAGAGGCTCTCAAAGATTCCGGCATGGATTTGAAAGCCATCCTCAAGTGCAAGAATATGCTTGCCCTCGGCCTTATCTGCTGGCTCTTTGACCGTCCGGTAGAGAGCGTGCTCCGTAAACTGAAAAATAAATTCGCTAAGAAGCCCGCCATCTATGAGGCAAATGCCAAGGTGGTACAAGCCGGTTGGGACTGCGGTCACAACACTCACGCCGGTATGCCCACTTACCGCGTGGAGACCGACAAGGTACGCCCCGGCACTTACACCGACGTCAATGGCAACACCGCCACTGCGTGGGGCCTTATCATGGCTTCTGAGAAGAGCGGACGTCCCCTCTTCCTCGGTTCATATCCTATCACTCCTGCCACTGATATCCTTCATGAGCTGGCCAAACGCAAAGACCTTGGCGTGAAAGCGTGCCAGATGGAGGATGAGATAGCAGGCGTTTGCTCCGCCATCGGTGCCTCCTATGGTGGCCACCTGGCAGTGACCTCCACCTCCGGCCCCGGTCTGGCGCTGAAGAGTGAAGGCATCGGCCTGGCTGTCATCACCGAGTTGCCATTGGTCATCATCGACGTACAGCGCGGCGGCCCCTCCACAGGTCTCCCCACCAAGACCGAGCAAACCGACTTGGCACAAGCCCTCTATGGCCGCAACGGTGAGTCACCCTTGTGCGTAGTGGCAGCCACCAGCCCCACAGACTGCTTCGACATGGCGTTTGAGGCAGCACGCATCGCTATCGAGCACATGACACCTGTCATCCTCCTTACCGACGCGTTTATCGCCAACGGATCCTCGGCATGGCGCATCCCCGAGGCTGACGAATATCCGGCCATCAAGCCCAACTTCGTCACCCCGGAGCAGGTAGCTGCCGGATGGCGCGCCTACGACCGCGACCCCGAGACACTCGTTAGATACTGGGGTATCCCCGGTATGCCCGACGCTATGCACCGCGTAGGCGGTTTGGAGAAGGACTTCAAGACATCTGTCATCTCCACAGACCCCGCCAACCACGCTAAGATGGTAGAGACACGTCGCCAGAAAATCGCCAATATCGCCAACGATATCCCTGCACTCGAGATTGGCGGCAACAAAGACGCCGACACTATCTTGGTAGGATGGGGCGGCACCTATGGCCACCTCTATTCCGCATGTCGCGACCTCAACGCGGCAGGCATCCCCGTGGCTCACGCGCAGTTCCGCTATATCAACCCGCTACCCGCCAATGCCCTCGACGAGCTTAAACGCTATAAAAACGTCATCGTGGCTGAGCTCAACACCGGCCAATTCGCAGACTATCTGCAAGCTAAATTGCCCGGCGTAGAGATTAAACGCATCAACAAAGTGGAGGGACAACCCTTCATGGTGCATGAGATTGAACAACAAGTCAAAGCTTTAATAAAGTAAGGAGGGTAAACGATGGAAAACAACGAAAAACAATATACACCCGCAGATTTTAAGAACTCACAGAAAGCGCGTTGGTGCCCCGGATGCGGTGACCACGCCATCTTATCGGTGCTCCACAAAGCAATGGCAGAGGTGGGCGTCGCTCCCAAAGATACTGTGGTAGTCTCCGGCATCGGATGTAGCTCACGTCTCCCTTACTACATGAACACCTATGGCATGCACACCATCCACGGACGTGCCGCAGCCATCTCCACCGGCTTGAAGACAGCCCGTCCGGAGCTTACCGTATGGCAGATCTCGGGCGACGGTGACGGCCTCGCTATCGGTGGTAACCACTTCATCCACGCAGTGCGCCGCAACATAGACATCAATATGTTGCTCTTCAACAATAAAATCTACGGTCTTACCAAAGGACAATACTCACCGACCACAGACCGTGGCACCGTCACTAAATCATCACCTTACGGCACCACTGAGGACCCGTTCATCCCCGCAGAATTGCTCTTCGGCGCCCGCGGCACATTCTTCGCCCGCGGCATCGACGTATCCTTGGATATCACCAAAGATGTGATGGTAGCAGCCGCACGCCATAAAGGCGCGTCAGTGGTGGAGATACTCCAGAACTGCGTCATCTTCAACAACGGTATCCACCATGTCTTCACCGACAAAGAGACCCGCGACGAGAAGGTCATTTACCTACGTCACGGCGAGAAAATGCTCTTCGGTAAAGACCACAACAAGGGTATCGTGCAAGACGGCTTCGGCTTGAAAGCAGTAGAGCTGGGCAAAGATGGCTACACCATCGACGACGTGCTCGTGCACGACGCCCACGCCCAGTCCAACTTCTTGCAGCAACAGCTCGCCATGATGGACGGCAACGAACTGCCATTGGCAGTAGGCGTCATCCGCGATGTGGATAGCATCAGCTACGAGACAGCAGTCGCTGAGCAGGTTAAAGAAGTGACCGCCAAGAAAGGGTTCACCAACTTGCGTGATATGATCCTCAAAAGCTCAGAGTGCTGGGAAGTAGAGGCTTAAATATGCACACAAAATAAAAAAATGTGCAA
>CAZLJS010000149.1:0-4465 GCA_964559895.1 uncultured Sangeribacter sp. | reverse complement strand
TCGCGATAGACCACTATCTTGGAGAGGCCTGTCTGCATGAAGGTGTTGATGAGCTTCTGTCGGTCGGTGGTGTCGATGTTCACGGCGATAATCTCGTTGCGAGGCCGCATACATTCGCCCACTTGTGTGTCTTTGAAGTCGATGGCGTTGCGGAAGATTTTCACCTCGTTCTCCACCTCGTCGCTCTCCGGTGCGTCGTCGATGGACTGCTGTATATAGTCGTCGAGCTGCTCCATGGTGATGAGGTTACCCTCCTTGTCGGTGTTCTTTATGCCGAATAGGCGCATGATGCCGCGCGACAGCCATGCTGTGAATAGCGACAGCGGGTAGAGCAGCATATATATCAGGTAGAGGGGTAGCGCGATGATGCGCATGGTGAAGTTGGGGTTGATGCGGAACACTGTCTTGGGGAGGAACTCACCGGTGATGAGGATGACGGCAGTGGAGGCGAGGGTGTTGGTGATGAGCACCAGCGCTTGGTTGCCGTCAAAGAGGGTGTTGAGCAGCGGGTTGATGAGTATCGACACTCCTATACCATAGATAACCAGCGCGATATTGTTGCCCACCAGGAGGGTGGAGATAAACATATCGGCGTTGCGCGAGAAGCGGTGTATGACGTGGTTGATGGCACCTTTTTTTGTGGCGTCAATCTCGATGCGCACTTTGTTGGACTGCACGAAGGCTATCTCCGCGCCGGAGAAGAAGGCGGAGAAGAAGATTGCTATCAGGGTGATTGCTATTGCTGTGGTCAAATCCATACTAAAGTGTCGTCGTTATAGGTCGTTCAAAAGTGGTGTGCTATGGTCGCGGCTTAATATGAGGCGTTGACGTTGCGTGGCACGGGAGGCGCGGCGGGTGATGGTCCTGACGCTTGACCGCCGGTGGTGCTGTTGACGGGGAAGATGCCGGTGGGGTTGATGATGCGGTAGCTGGTGAGCTGCTCGTTGCTCTTCAATCCGTGGCCCTCGATGACGTGCGTGGCGGTTTCGATATGGATAAACGAGTCGGTGTATATCTCATGGCGTCGTTCATCCCAGAATAGTTGTTGCGTCTGAAACAGGGTCTTGGGTTGGCGGGTAATCTCCACGTTGCCGTCGAGGCGCCATATCCTGTCGTTTTTAAGATAGCGGGCGGAGTCGCAAGCCACCGTGGCTATCACGTTGAAGAATCTATCATACTTCTGCAGATAGAGACCTTGAGGGAAACTCCAGTAGGCGGTATCGACGTTATTGTCAAATACCAGCCATAGGGGCGATACTATCTTGTATTGCACGATGCCGGAGTCGGAGATGAGGGTGTTGACGTTGGTGGTGCGCATCATCGGCATCGACTTAGCGTCAATGTTGCCCACATCTACTTTTCGTTCCTCGTGGCATCCCAACAGGGGTAGCAAGAGGATTGCTATCGCTGTCAGGTATGCCAACGAGCGCATGCCTGATACTTTGCGCATCGTAGGGTTATCTTAGCTTACGCTGCCAGAACCAAACTTCGTTGAAGTTAAGGCCGAGGGTGATGTTGAAATAGTTCTCTTTGATGAGCTGTGTGGGAGAGGCTACGCGGTGGCGCCACTCAAGGCCTACGTTGATCAATGTCTTACCCTCGATGGTGGGGAGACCGAAGCCGCAGCTCACGCCATACTCCTTGACGCCATTGTTGGTATAAGCGGTGGCGCTGGTGTAGTTCTTGATGTTCAGATAATCGTGGGTGTAGAAAGCGCCGAGACGATATACCATTCTTTGGAAATAGTTTCCGCGCAATTTGGGGCTATATTCACCACCGACAGACACTTTCCAACGGTCGTTGAAGTCCATGCCGCTGAAGATGGTGCGGCCCTCATCGTTGACCAATGCTGAATATTTGGCTTTGGACCACTCCTGATAGGTGAAGTCGGCCTCTATCATGAAGTGGGAGGTCTTGTCGTGGGTATAGTTGAGACCTACGCCGTAGGCGTTGGGCTGATAGTAATTATTTTTCAGCTTCATGCTAGCCACGGTGTCGGGGTATGTGTCGCCAGTGGTGGAGATATCCTGGATGGTAGCCCATGTGGTGCCGTGGAGACTCTTCTTGGGTTGGTAGGTAGCGCCGATGGTGAGGCGGTTGGCTTTGCTGAGGCGCAAGTGGTATTGCGCACCCACGGTGACGTTCCAGTCGCGTACTTGAAGGATATGCTCAAACAGTGAGTTGCCACCCGAGGAGGGCGCTGCATAGTAGTCGTTGGAGATGGTTCCGAAGGCGTAATAGATGTTGGCTCCTACGTAGAAGTTGCCTAGCTTGCCGCTGACGCCACCGTATAGCTGATTGATGCCGCCGGAGCCTTGGTTGGACTTGGTGCCGTGGGTGATATCGTTGCCGAAGGAGTAGCCTACCGAGGAGTAGGGGAGGAGACCGAAGGATGCTCCTATATATTTGCTGAGGGGGAACTGCATGGTGAGGTAGTCGAAGCCACCGCCTGTGCTATGTTCCTTCACACCGTTCTCTTCGCTCCACAGCAGCGATATGTCGGCGCCCATGTCGAAGAGGAATGTCAGGGAGTCGGTGGCGGCGTATGATGCCGGGTTCATGACGTTGACCTGACGGCCCGAGCGCATGGCGATACCGATGCCGCCCATCTGTCGCTGCATGGATGTGGCGTTGTCGTTAAGGATACCGTAGCCATACATGGAGTAGGGGGTCACGGAGTTTTGAGCGATAGCCGCGGAGATGCCGCAGACCATGGCTAGAAGCGTGAGAAGAAAACTCTTGTTAATACGTTTCATTGTAGCGATATATTCTATTTAAACCTTTAGCCACCAAATCGGGCTCGTAGGCCGTGGGGAGGTGGCTGAGAGAGGAACGCGACATGAGGTACTCGCTGTCGCCTCCGGTGAATACTATTTTGGAGCAACCTTGCATGATGGCTGTGGCTGCTGTTTTCTCAATTTCGGCACAGAGACCGTTGACGACACCTGCTGCGATGGCGTCGTGTGTTGATTTGCCCCAAGTGGGGATATTGTCGTTGGCGTCGTCGATCAGGGGTAGCCGTCCGGTGAAGGTGTGCAGCGCTTTGAAGCGCATAGTAAGTCCGGGCGATATGTTGCCGCCGCGGAAGGTGCCCTCGGCATCTACTATGTCGTAGGTGACAGCGGATCCGGCGTCGATGATCAGCACGTTCTCCCCGGGGAAGAGCGTCGCGGCGCCCACAGCTGCGGCGAGACGGTCGCTACCCAACGACTCGGGGGTGTCGTAGTCTGTCTTGATAGGTATCGGTGTCGCGGCGGTGAAGGTCACCATCTCTTGGTCGAGCAGATGACGCAAGGTCTCGATAAATTTAGCATCAAGGCGTGCCACACTGCAATAGATGGCACCATGTGGTTGAAACTCCTCTATCAGGGGCAGCAGGCTCTCGATAGTGAGGTTGTCAATCACACGCATAGCCACCATATCCTCCCCGTTGAAGAAGGATAATTTAGCAGCGCTGTTTCCTTGGTCTATTACTAATAGTGTACACATCTAAGATGCAAAATTACCTTATTTTTTCTTAGTAGCAAAATAAGTGAGCCATGAAGCGATAATTTGCACCACGGCACCCACCATAGAGAATAAAATGGTGTCTTTTACCACATATAGCGCGCCGGCGTTCTCCGGCAGTCGTTGTTCCTTGTAAAACCATAATGAAGCGGCGAGGACAAACGCCACGCCGGCCCAGAATTCCAGACGGCGAAGGCGGCGCAGACGTGTAGTGCCGCTTTGGTCAGACGCTCCCACACCTCTGGAGATGAAGAAGATGAGCGCACCTGCCGTGTATATCCATTTGAAGATGGAGAGCACGGCGATGTTGGTGAGGTTAAACAGCGGTATCATCAAACCGGCGCATAGTAGCAACATGCCTATGTTGGCGCCTATCTCCGAGAATTTATGAAGCTTCTCTCTCTTGGCATCGTTGGTTGTGCCTGACGGATTATTCTTGTGTGACATTGTATCTTGTATTTAGTTGACTATATATACATCTTCTGTGGGTCGTTGCATATGATAGTGTTCGCGAGCAATATGTTCGAGGTCGGCGTTGCCGTTAAGCAGGGCCTCTCGTTTATCGTGGTAGTATTGTGCTGAGTCTTCGTTGATTTTGATCTCTTTTGTGAGCTCTTGTATCTCTCGCATATACTGATAGTTGCGAGTGACGCTGGTCTCTTCGTTGAGCGATAATACCAAGATAATCACTCCTCCTATCAGGAGAAGCGGCACTGGAAAACGGCGGTTAATCTTTTTCCCTAGTTCCTTTATCTTTTCACCCATCGCGTGTCGGTTATTCGTTATATAAGTTACTGAAAGTTATATCTCACAAAATTAATGAATATATCTAGAATCAAATTCCATTTCGGCAAATATTTAAGTTTTTTTATAATTAACAGCAGGGCATGGGCGACAGCAGGCTATCGGCAGGCAAAAGAAAGATCTTTTGAACAGAACAGCTCCGCACTACGCAAAG
>CAZLJS010000148.1:0-4500 GCA_964559895.1 uncultured Sangeribacter sp. | reverse complement strand
CTCTTTGATGCTGTTGCCGATAGCTTGGATGAGGTGGGTTTTGCCCACGCCCACGTTGCCATAGAGGAAGAAGGGGTTGAAGTCGTTCTTCTCGGGATGGTCGGCGATAGCCTTGGCTATGGTATAGGGGAGCTGGTTGCTCAGTCCTACGCAATAGTTATCAAATCTTAGTTCGGAGTTAAGTCCGCTGGGCACCGACTGGTAGTTTACGCCTTCGTTGCGTTGTGCTGTGGTGAGATGGTGCCTGTTGCCCGGCAATATGATGTTGGAAGAGTCATCGTCTTGCACTATACCTATCTGGTAGAAGAGCTGCACATCATCGCCATACACGGTCTTGATGGCTTCTCCGATAGGGGCATAGAAACGATCCTCATATTGCTCTCTTATAAAGTCAGACGGCACTTGGATGGTAAGAGCGCCGTTGTCGAAGCTCACCGAACGTGCCTCGGAAAACCACGTATTGAAAAGCTGTTCTCCGATAGCGCCTTTAATATGCGCAAGGCATGCCTGCCAAAGTTGCTGGTGATTTTGGCTCATAATGTAGTGTTGTTCGGTGTTAGTTATTAAAGTAATTTAATGCTGATGTAGCGTTTAGGATTGCGCTTGATATCTACGATTAATGAATCTACGTCGGCACTAATCTGTGTCAAACGGTTATATAATTCCGGGTCGTTCATCAATAGACCCAGTGTTGATTTCTCGTTGTTGAGTTGCTCTGAGAATGCCACCAATTTAGCTGTTAGCTCGTTGACGTTCTCCACGGTTTGATCCAAGGGAAGGCCCTTGAGTGTGGTGGTGAAGTTGCTAAGGTCACCGGTGATGGTGTCGAGGTTATATGCCAAATGGTTGACGTGGTTGAGCAGCATCGGGGTGTGTTTGTTGAGTGTGGTGTTGAGGCCTCCGGTGGCGCCCAGGAGGTTATATGAGATGCCGTCCATGCGGTTGATGGCTTGCATCAAGGCGGGGTTGGAGACGAGACCGTTGACGTTGTATAGGAGTGTATCGACGTGTTGCAGCATACCTGTGGCGGTAGGCACTATCTGGTCGGTGAGCGTCGCCATGAGGTCCGGTGCTGTAGCTGCGGGAATCTCTCCCTCTACCGGGATTATGCCTGAGTCATGGCCTACGTTTAGCGTGATAGAAGCTCCGCTGAGCATGCTCTGCACGATGGCCGCAGTGGTGCCTTGGCGCACTTTGAGCTTGGTGTCGAGTGCCAACAAGACTTTGATCTTGCCACCTTTCTCATAGTTAAATTCGATATCTCGCACTTGACCTACTTTGTATCCGTCGATGGTGACCGGTGCTGCTATCTCCAGACCTGCCACATTGTCGTAATACACGGTGTAGAAATTAGCTGACTTGAAGAGGTTGACACCTTTCAAATAGTCGATTCCTACAAACAAAATAACGCCTGCGATAATAACGCTTACTCCTATGATAAACTCTTTGGATATCTTCTTCATGACTCTCTATGCTGCTTAATTATTTTCTGTTTAAATGTGCTTTCTTTGTTTTGGTTTCCTCTTTGGTCTTGGAGTCCTTCTTTGACTCTTTCTTAGAATCCTTCTTCAACTCCTCTTTCTTGACATCTTTAGACTCTTTCTTGGATTCACCATTTACTTTTGCCTCTTTCTTGACATTCTTTTTGGAGTCCTCATTTACTTTGGAATCCTTCTTTGAATCCTTTTTGGAATCTTTCTTTACATCTTTTTTAGAATCCTTCTTTGAGTCTTTTTTATCGTTCTTTTTATCCTTTTTGTTTTTGGATTTGCCTTTCTTGGAGTTGTCGTCGCCGACTTTGGCCTTCTCTACCTTCTCCTCGACCACCTCTTCCACATCGGGCTGTGCCTCTTCGCGCTGTGTCTTGACAATGATATTGGCGCTTTCGACGTTGCGTTTGGCTGATTTCTCCTTAGAGGATTCAGAGCGACGACGACGTTTGGTGGGGGTAGTGGATGCTGATGCTTTGATGACGGGGGCCTTGCTCACTTGGCGTTCCACCGGAGCGGGAACCACGATAGTGTTGGTAGGACCGTCGGCACCGCTGCCCATCTCCGCATCGGCATAGACAGGCTCTTCCACGGCATTGTCGGCAGGTGTCTCCACCTCGGCGAGTTGCTGTTTCTTATAGTAGCTCATCACGGCATTGCAGAGTGACTGCGCCATGCTCTCCTGTCCCTCCTTGGAGGAGATGTATTTAGCTGAGTTGGGGTTACAGATGAAGTCTAGTTCGACGAGCACTGCCGGCATTGAGGTAGCCCATAGCACCCAGAAACCGTTCTGATGTACACCGCGGTCACGGCGACCGGAGTTGGTGGTTAGTTGCTTTTGTATCTCCTCTGCCAGGTCGATGCTACGGCTGAGGTTGCGCTTCTGCATCATCTCAAAGATGATATATGATTCATCGGAATCGGGATCGAAGCCCTGATATTTTTTCTCGTAATCCTTTTCCAGCTTTATGACAGAGTTCTCGCGCTGCGCCACTGCCATGTTGTTGGCATCTTTGTTGGGGCCGAGCACGTGGGTGGAACATCCTGCTGCGGTAGTGCGGTTAGGGTTCTCCGTAGCTGCCGAATTAGTGTGTATGGAGATAAAGATATTTGCTTTAGCTTTGTTGGCTACATCGGCACGCTGTTGGAGTGTGAGGTATTCATCCTTATCGCGGGTGTAAATGACTTTCACATTTTTCATCTGCTTACGAAGCATATCTCCCAGACGAAGGGCGGTGCCGAGGTTTACATCTTTCTCTTTAATGTTGCAATCGACAGCGCCCGTGTCCTTGCCTCCATGGCCCGCGTCGATTACCACTATAAAATCATTGGCACTCGCGCTTATGGTGATCAGCAGCACAAATGCCAGCAATAGTAGTCGTGTTATATGGTTGATTATTAATTTCATCTTTTATTTCGGAGATATAGGTCTGCAAAGTTACAAAAAATTTTTGACGCAGCCCCCACGCCCGCCGCTTTTTATTTCGCCACACTCAATGTTTTAACAACTTCTTAACGACTCGCCATCACTTACCAAAGAGTGGCAACCCGCCTTTGATTGGCAGCCCCCTCCTACTGAAAAAACTAGGACGCGAAGCATAGCTTTTGCCATATTAAGGGCGCAAGACCTAAGATGGCAAGTCATGACGCTAACCCAATCATAGCCGACAAAACTTTAAGTTAATTTTGGACGTTATAACTATTAAAGTGGATTAATTATGTATATGATCAGGAATAATCATACTGTTTTGAGACGGATAATAACGATAATGATGCTATGCATGTCATGTTGCTACGTGTATGGCGGTGACAACTACAATATCTCTGAGGCAAAGAGATACAACCGAGAGGCTAACTACTACCAACGTCAGGCAGAGAGCTACCTCAGCGACGCGGAGTACTATATGCGTCAGGCGGAGAGCGCCAAGAAGAATATGGAGTATTACGCCAAGCGCGGCGACGAGTACCACTCCAAATCGTATAAGCGCTATATGGAGGACTACCTAAGCAAATACAACAGCAAACTACGCTCTGCCTCAGACGCTTACGACAAAGCAGCCGACTATCTCGACAGAGCAAGCCGCATACTGCGCAGATAGCGTCACGACACAAAAAAGGCCGACACAAATATCCATGTATCGACCTGATTATCATCTTATTGAGCCGCGACCGGGGCTCGAACCCGGGACCTTTTCGTTACGAATGAAATGCTCTACCGACTGAGCTATTGCGGCAACGTGAGTGCAAAGTTACGCAATTTTTTTTGTTAAAAAAACTTTTTTTGCTATTTTTGCATCTGATAAATGGCATCAAAGACATTCAACATAAGAGTCCTCACCTATCGCAACATTGATATAATGCTGTATGAAAAGGATGTAAAGCACGTCACCATCAAAGTGCCGCGCAAGGACCCGCATACTATCCATATCTCGCACCCCCAGGGGATGAGCGACCGCAAAATTATGGATATGTTGGAGGATGAATACGACAATATGCAAGCGCTGCTATCCAAGGCACTGCATGCCCCAACGGAATTGGTGATGAACCCCACCACTTCTGATATAGAACGTTTGCGCCATAACATCAACGACATCGTGGCAGAGATGGAACATGCCATGGAGATAAAGGTGGCTCGCTATAGCATCAAACTGCTGAAATCGCGCTGGGGCTCTTGTAATCGTGAGAAACGCCATATATGCATCAACGCCGCATTAGCACGATTGCCACGTGAATACACCGAATATGTAGTGATACATGAGATGGCGCACATACTGGAGGAGTCCCACTCCCCTATCTTTTGGAGCATCGTCCGCCGCTATTGCCCCAACTACCTACGCATCCGCAATGACCTCAAGGTAAAAATGAAATCTTAAGGCAACCACCACCTCTCATATCTATCCTTTGATAATTCTCAGCACCACATAACAGCACATGCGCTATTATAGCGTATGCGCCGGATATGCTACCACACCATATATGGTAGGTATTATACCGTGTCAGTAGATTTTTA
>CAZLJS010000147.1:0-4549 GCA_964559895.1 uncultured Sangeribacter sp. | reverse complement strand
TAGAGCACCTGACTGTTAATCAGGGGGTCGTTGGTTCAAGCCCATCCTGAAGCGCTAGAGACAATCACTCACGGTTGTCTCTTTTTGTTTATGAAACAGGTATCACTTCACCCGCTATTCTACGAAAGTATGCGCCAAGGGTTGCTCATGGCGTTGCCACTGACGCTGCTCACCATCGCCCTGCTCTTCTGCATCAAGGTGCCCTTGCTGAGCGCCTGTTTCTTCATATTTCTGCTCCTAATCCCCGTCACGCTCTACTACACCCTGGCGAGAGTGGCGTCGGTACATCCCGCCTATTGCAACGGTGGTGCCCTATGGATGAGCGGCATCGTGCAGTTCATCTGCGGCGGGCTAATACTATCGCTGCTCACTTGGCTATTCTTCATCCTTAATCCCGGATTCATCTCTGAATACTTCAAATCGGCGATAGCACTGCTGATGAAGTCAGGACAGGATATGCCAGATCTCACCAAGCTACATGTGCCCGCGCAACGAGAGTTCGTCTTCGCCCTTTTCTGGGCCAACACCTTTATGGGGTGCATCCTCTCTATGATTCTCTCCATCATCCTACCCTTCCTGCCACCCTTTACACGCCTCGCAGCACGTATGGCCATCAAGCGCGCTCAGCAGTAATTATGCCTGAAAATTTGCGCCTTTGGAATTTCTTATGTAAGTTTGTAGAAAATTTCAGCCTTTTGCGAGTTGTGGACTTGCGAGACGTAAAGAAAGATAGATAATGGATATATCTGTAGTAATACCTCTATTCAATGAAGCGGAGTCGTTGCCCGAGCTCTATGATTGGATTCATAGGGTGATGCAAGAGAATGGCTTCAGCTATGAGGTGCTCTTTATCAACGACGGATCCACCGATGCGTCGTGGGATGTGATATGCGACCTAGCCTCCGCGCACAAGGAGGTCAAGGGGGTATGCTTTATGCGTAATTACGGCAAGTCTCCGGCGCTAAACACCGGCTTCGCCCGCGCCAAAGGTGACGTGGTGATAACCATGGACGCCGACCTGCAAGACAGCCCCGACGAGATACCTGCACTATATTCCATGATCGTCAACGAAGGCTACGACTTGGTGTCGGGCTGGAAACGCAAACGCTACGACCCGTTGAGCAAGACCATCCCCACGAAGCTCTTCAACGCCGCTGCTCGCAAGGTGAGCGGTATCCACAACCTCCACGACTTCAACTGCGGCCTCAAAGCATACCGCCGCGACGTGGTTAAGAGCATCGAGGTGTATGGCGATATGCACAGATACATTCCTTACTTGGCTAAAAACGCCGGATACAGCCGCATAGGGGAGATGGTGGTCCATCACCAAGCGCGCAAGTATGGCAAGACCAAGTTCGGCCTTGACAGATTCGTCAACGGTTACCTCGACCTGGGCACACTATGGTTTCAGACCAAGTTTGGCAAGAAGCCGATGCACTTCTTCGGGTTATTGGGCTCGCTGATGTTCCTGCTCGGATTCATCGCCGCTATGGTGGTGATAGTGCTCAAGCTGGTGAGCATGTGTTGCGACAGCTACTCCTTCTTCCTTACCAATTCCGTCTATTTTTATCTGGGCCTCGCTGCTATGGTGATGGGATTGCAATGCTTCACTACCGGATTTATCGGCGAACTAATCATGCGCAACTCCGGTGAACGCAATAACTATAATATAAAAACGGAGGTAAATCTGGATGATTGATAAGAGATACCATAGGCACACCAAGAGACTATTGCCATTATGCTTCACCGCGGCCATCGCTGCCGCCTTGGTAGCCAGCTGCGTCTCTACAGAGTGCTATGATAACCAGAACTCTCTCCCCTTGGCAGGCTTCTATAGCTCGTATGGCGATGGCGAACCATCCCACTCCGTCACTATCGACTCAGTGAGCATATACGGCATCGGCGCTTCCACGATATTAGAGGATAGCGTGGTCGCATTGTCGCAAGTATATCTCCCATTCCGTGTCGAGGAAGAGGTGACGCAATACGTCTTTGAATACCTTCCCGAGCGTTTCCACGGCATGAAAGACACCATCACATTCCGATATAAAGAGGTGCCATACTTCGTGTCGGCAGCTTGTGGCGCCATTTACAAGTATGAGATTCAAGAAATCAACACCACCGGACGAGTTATAGACTCTGTCACCTGCCCCAATGGTGTCATTGATAATATTGCCGAGGAGAATATCCGCATATACCTTAACGATAACACAGTGGAGGCACGCCCATGAATAGAACGATTCGCATATTTCTAGTGGTGCTAGCTGCCACCTTAGGCTTTGCCGCTCACTCCCAGGAACGTAAGGTCACTCCCGTGGAGAATGAGGACAATAAGGCCGCTACTCCGCAACTCCACTACTACGATAAACATGGCAACGCCCTCAAGGACCCTGTGCTTATCTGGGAGGAGGACACCATCACCAAAGTGAAAAAAGAGCTGGCATATCCCCTATACAACGGCGTGGTTGTTGGCGCTAACATCTTCGACGCTATCATGAAGGTAGCCGGACAGAGCTACAGCAGCTTTGACCTGTGGGGCTCCGTGTCGCTTCACAACCGATTCTTCCCCACCTTGGAGCTGGGACTCGGTTTCGCCAACAGCACCCCTGCCGCTAAGAACTTCAACTATAAGACCTCTGCATCACCTTATGCCAAGATTGGTATCGACTATAACTTCCTGTACAACAGTAATCCCGATTATATGGCGTTCCTAGGCGTTCGTGGCGGTTTCTCATCCTTCTCCTACGACGTCAAGGATATAACCATCACCTCTGACTATTGGGACCAGACAGCCAATCTCGATATATTGCATCAGAAATCCACTGCCCTTTATGGCGAGTTGCTGGCAGGACTAAGAGTGAAAATTTACCAACGTTTCTCGCTGGGATGGAGCATCAGATACCACTTCAAATTCCATGTCAGCCAAGGCAGCAACTCCGAGCCATGGTATATCCCCGGTTATGGTGGCAGAAATACCTCTATAACCGGCACATTCTCAGTGATTTATACTATCTAAAACTATAAACTAGAACCTATAACCGACGCAGATGAACCCCGAATGGGTATAATGATGGTCGTTATAGTCATATCCATTGTGGCTATACGGATTGCCGTCATATAGATTGAAATTGGAGTATCCGTAGCCCAATTGCGCGGTAATGTGGTCAAACGTAGCCATCACGCCCACCTTAGCATCCCAATAAGCCCAACCGCTGTTGTAACTGCCACTAGCACCGGCTGAGAGTATCACTCCCGGGGAGGCGAAGAGTTGCAGGCACGACACCTCGCCAAGTTTAATAATAGGAGGAGTGCGTAGCTCCACTGACGCCAAAAATTGGAAGCGGGTGCAATAGTCATCGTCGTCGGTGTAATAGAACGGCCCGGTATAGTCATCGCCCCAATACCAGTCGCCTAGTTCGCGAATCTCACCATCCACGCCCAGAGCCATCTTAAAACCTAAGTTAGGGATAGGAAAATACGCCGCACCGATATTGTATAGCCAACCATCGGTGTTAAGGCCACCAGCCATCGACACCTCCCACTTGCTATCGTTGAGCCACCACTGAGCGCCGGCATTGCCCACGCCACATAACGCAGCCGCTGCCAATACCGCTCCACGTAATATTTTATTGATATTCAAGTTATCCATATTCAAATCCATTACTGTCGCAAAGTTAATGCCATTTTCCCGATAAACCATCACTCATCGCTATAAATATCACATTAATTCCGTCGTATATAGTTAAAGCCATCAAGCTTGTGTGCTTGATGGCTTATCTATTTATGGTGCTGACTGTCAGCTATGCCGCGCCACTATGTTTAGTATATACTATTTTACTACGATTTTCTTCCCTGCATGGATATATATGCCAGGGAGGGTGTGGTCGTTGACACGTGTGCCGTTGATGTTATACCAATACGGGTCGGCGTCGGTAGCCTCAGCGGAGATGCTCTCTATGGCGTCATCGTCCCCCAGGAAGTTCTTCAGCTCCGACAGTGCCGAGAGCGCCTTGCCGCTGCGGCTGTCGAAGAGGGGAGCGTTGTACCAGCCGCTCAGTCCGGCACCGTAGGCATTGTACTCCATCCACCACCAGAAGAGACCGGTGACCTGCTCATGCTTATTTAGCGTCTCGATAAGGTCGGCGGTGAACTTGCGTTGTCCCTCGTCGGAATAGGCATAGGTGGAGGTATAGTCGGTGGTAGTGCCGGGCACCTCCCAAGCGTAGGGGTATCCGGTTTCAACGATCATAATCTCATTGCTTGACACGCTCTCTACGGCAGTCAGTGCATCCTCGAGTTGCGACAGCTTGCCGTGGAAATAGGGGTAGTAGCTGAGGCCGATAATGTCGTAGTCGACCGCGCTATTCACTTTGTCGAAGAAATCCCTAAGCACAGTGGTGTTTGGCACGCGCTCGCTGTGGATGATAATCTTAGCGTCGGGGCATACTTCGCGACAGGCCTTTCCGGCATTCTTCAGTAGTGTGGTGAAGTATGGCCAGTTGGCACCGCTGGTGGTATAGACCTTTTTGAGGTTAGAGGAGCCGTAAGC
>CAZLJS010000146.1:0-4552 GCA_964559895.1 uncultured Sangeribacter sp. | reverse complement strand
ATATCAAGCAAGCAGAGGTGCACGGCATGAGCCAACGTGGCGGTGATGTGCAATCTAATTTGAGAATTAGCAGCAATCCTATCGCTTCCGACCTGATACCCTTGCAGGGCGCAGATTTGATTGTTTCCCTTGAGCCTATGGAGGCGTTGAGGTATCTACCCTATCTTAAAAAGGAGGGCTGGATAGTGACCTCTACCCTACCATTTGTCAATATCCCCAATTATCCGGAGATTGACGATGTGTTGGCTGAGTTGAACAAGACCGGCAATGTCGCAGCATTTGATATGGATGCCGTGGCTAAAGAGGTGGCTTCAGCCAGAACATCCAACATGGTATTGCTGGGTGCGGCAGCTCCTTTCATCGAGATCGAGACTCATAAGATTGAGGAGGGTATTCAGATAGTATTCGGCGCTAAGGGTGAGAATATCGTTGAAATGAATATCAAAGCATTCCGTGCCGGCTTGAAATACACTCAGGATTTACTCGCTAAAAGATAAATTATATGTATCCAATAAGTAAAGAGGCGCTCTGCAATGTGATGTCCGAAAGAGGAATCGCTAACCTCGTGGATGCTACAATACGTCAGACAGTGGCACTTGCTAACAATCTCGAAGAGATAGCAGGTGAAAGAATGATCCATCTTGAAATTGGTAATCCCGGACTTCCCGCAGCGCAACTTGGCGTAGATGCTGAGATAGAAGCTCTCAAGAGTGGCGTGGCTAACCAGTATCCAAATATCGCAGGCCTGCCTAAGCTTAAGGCTGCCGGATCAAAATTTATCAAAGCGTTCTTGAACGTAGATGTTCCGGCTAAAGGTATAATCCCTACTGTTGGCTCTATGCAAGGAAGCTTTACTTTGATGACGCTCCTTAAGCAAAGAGATCCAAAGAGAGATACGATGCTATTCCTCAATCCAGGCTTCCCTGCACAAGCTACACAAGCTAAAGTAGTTGGACTAAAGCATGATGCTTTTGATATCTACAACTTTAGAGGTGCTAAGATGGAGGCTGAGTTGGAGAAACATCTCCAGCAGGGCAATGTCACTGCGCTAATCTACGGCAACCCCAATAACCCGGCATGGACCAATCTTACTGACGAGGAGTTGGAGATAGTAGGCCGTTTGGCTACCAAGTATGATGTAATAGTGCTTGAGGATTTGGCTTACTTGGGAATGGATTTCCGTACAGACTTCTCACATCCCAATAAGGCTCCATTCATACCCTCAATAGCTCACTATACAGACAACTATATCTTGTTGATGTCCGGATCTAAGATTTTTAGTTATGCCGGACAGCGTATAGCTATCGTCGCCATGAGTGAGAAAGTGGCAGCAAGAAACTTTACTGCGTTAGAGGCGTTTTATAATGTGAAAACCTTCTTGGATGCATATGTCTTTGGTGTGCTATACGCTGCATCATCCGGTACGGCGCATAGTGCACAATATGCTATGGCTGCTATGCTGGACGCTGCTGCGGAAGGTGGATTAGACTTTGTCGCCGCTTGTAGAGAATATGGCAGACGAGGTGGCTTGGCTAAAGAGATATTCGTAAAGAATGGTTTCCATATAGTATATGCGCTGGATGGCGAAAATCCAATCGGAGACGGCTTCTTCTTCACTGCCGGTTATAAAGATATGGATAGTGAGACAGTACAGAGTGAACTCCTACGCTATGGTGTAGCGTCTATCTCATTACCAGGAACCGGTAGTCACCAAGATGGCATACGCGTTTGCGTGTCTATGCTTGATGATGATAGCAAGTTCGAAGATTTGGACAAACGTTTAAAACAATTCAATGATGAACACTAATAGTGCGAAATACATGACGGCAGAAGAGGCTGTCAAGCTTATTAATAGTGGTGACAGAGTCTATATCCAAGGTAGCACCTCTGTGCCTGAGATTCTGTTGCAAGCTCTTGCAGATAGAGGACCTGAACTACGCGATGTGACACTCTATCAAGCATTTGCTGTGTGCAAAGGTCCCGCCCCGTATTGTAAGCCTGAATACAAAGATTCATTTTTGGTAAATAGCTTCTTTGTTAGCAATTCCGTAAGACAGTGGATCGCCGACGGTTATGGCGCCACCACACCCCGATTTTTGGGTGAGGTGCCCCAGCTGTTTAGAGATGGAACCTGTCCTGTGGATGTAGCCCTAATCAACTGTAGTGAACCTAATGAGGATGGATATGTCTCCTATGGTATCTCTGCGGACTTGGCTGTATCTGCTGTGGAATGTGCCGGACGTGTTATCGCTCAGATAAATAAGCAGATGCCATTCTCATATGGCGATGCTGTGATTCACGTATCTAAATTAGCCGCAGCTGTCGAGGTAGATGATCCTCTGGTAGAGGTGCCAACAGCAATCCCTACCGACAAAGAGATTAAGATCGGCAACTATATTGCTCAATACATTCCTGATGGTGCCACACTTCAAATAGGTGTGGGAGGTATCCCTAATGCAGTGATTAGAGCTTTGGAAAATCATAAGCATCTGGGCTTGCATACCGAGGCTATGACAGATGGCGTCTTGCCTTTGTTGGAGAAAGGTATTATAGACAATAGTCAGAAGAAAATAATGCCCGGCGTGTCAGTAGCGTCGTTGGCGTTAGGCTCAAAGAAACTGTATGACTATATGAACTATAATAAGGATATTGTCATCAAAGATGTAGCTTGGACAAATAATCCGTTTATTATAGGTGAGAATCCTAAGGTCGTTTCGATCAATTCCTGTCTGGAAATTGATCTTACAGGACAAGTATGTGCCGACTCTATCGGAACAAAGATATTCTCCGGCATAGGCGGACAACATGACTTTGTCTATGGCTCATCACGGAGTGAAGGTGGTATCTCCTTCCTTGCTATGCTTTCAACTACCAATAAGGGGGCAAACAAGATTAAACCGGTACTTACTCCCGGTGCAGGTGTAGTGACTACCAGATTCCAAACCAACTTTATAGCGACAGAACATGGTATCGTCAACCTGCGAGGTAAGAGTTTGCCTGAAAGGGCTAAGCTGATGATAAGCATTGCCGCTCCGGAGTTTAGAGAGGAACTTGACAAGGCTGCTGCTGAAAGATTCGGTTATTCATATCTGAGATTGAAGTAAAGTTTTTAATCCTAATATTGAGGCATCGGTCCCCCAGGGCCGATGCTTTATTTTTTGTAATGCGTGGCTTGTATAGCGAATTTTTATTACCTTTGCATCACAATGGAATTTTACGATCTAAATCTTAATGACGATGTTCTTGACGCATTGGACGCAATGCGATTCAGTGAATGTACTCCAATTCAGGAACAAGCTATCCCACCCTTGTTGGAAGGTAGAGATTTAATAGGTGTAGCACAGACCGGTACTGGTAAGACCGCAGCGTTTCTGTTGCCGGTATTAAATAGATTATCCTCAGGCAATTTCCCTACAGATGCTATCAACTGCTTGATTATGGCTCCGACGCGCGAGTTGGCCAAACAGATAGATGAACAGTTGGAGGGATTCAGCTATTTCCTCTCAGTAAGTAGCATCGCAGTATATGGAGGTAACGACGGTCCTCAGTTTGCTCAGCAGAAGCAGGGCCTTAAGATGGGCGCTGATATAGTGATTTCTACTCCCGGACGACTTATCTCTCATATAAATATGGGATATGTAGATCTTTCTAGAGTCTCATTCTTTATATTGGATGAAGCTGATAGAATGCTTGATATGGGATTCTACGACGATATTATGAAGATTGCGTCCCATTTGCCAAAGAATAGGCAGACTATCATGTTCTCTGCTACTATGCCCCCTAAAATCAAAAAGTTGGCAAACAATATTCTTCATAATCCGGCGCATATACAGATAGCCGTATCCAAGCCTGCAGAGAATATCTGTCAGCGTATAGTGACCTGTTATGAGCCACAAAAGATTGATATCGTTAAAAGAATATTTGGCAGTGGCAAGCAGCCTGAGCGCACAATTATCTTCGCATCGTCCAAGCAAAAAGTTAAAGAGCTGGCAGCCGCTTTGCGTAGCCAACGTTTCCAGGTAGCGGAGATGCACTCAGATCTGGATCAGTCCAAACGCGATGAGGTCATGCATGACTTTAAGTCCGGTAAACTTAAATTGCTGGTAGCTACAGATATTGTAGCCAGAGGTATTGACATAGATGATATTCGCATGGTTATTAACTATGATGTTCCTCGTGAGGGTGAAGAGTATGTGCATAGAATAGGTCGTACGGCAAGAGCCGGTAACGATGGCACTGCTATTACATTTGTTAGCGATAAAGATCTGTGGAGATGGAAACGTATTGAGAAGTTTCTTAACAAGCAGATTGAGGTGATACCCGAGTTAAGTGTGGAACTTAAATCTGAAGGTGATCGCAAACCAAAGGCTCGCGCCCAAGGTAAGCCGGGGAATAATAGACGCCGCTCCAATAACAATAGGTATCATAGAGGTCGAAGGTCAGACGGTAATAATAAGCCTAAAAATTCTGCCCCTGCTAAAAAGTAAACATCTGCGTATATGTATAAAAGAAATGGGTGAAAGGCAATCCCTTGTCTCTCACCCCTAACTGA
>CAZLJS010000145.1:3089-4573 GCA_964559895.1 uncultured Sangeribacter sp. | reverse complement strand
CCTGAGTTGATAGGTGTGATAGTGTAATAATATTTAGCGAGAGGTGCATCTTCGGGAATAACGTCAGTGTAGCTGTTGCCTGTAGCTGCTTCTGCCACTGTTACCTCGTCGGGGTAGCGAACTATCTTGAATGATAGATCGCTGAGAGCGCCTTGGTGGATACCTGTTTCACCTGCCTTCCAAGTGATAGTGGAGGTAGTGCCGTTGGCTTCATAGTTGACGGAGGTGAGGTAGGGGACATCTTCACCGATCCACATTGACAAGGAGGATTTGGGAGAGTCACCAACAGAGTTGGTCACCCATGCCTCAATCAGTGAGTCACCACCATCAGCAGTCACTTCTGCATTTACAGAGGTGCCTGCAGCCACAGACCCTGTCGCTTTCACCTCTCCATTGATAGAGATGCTATAAGTGAGTTGCTCGCTTATAGTAGTGCCGTCATAAGTATCCTCGGGCACATCAAAGCTTACGTTGCCTGTTAGAGCACCATTGGGGAAGCTAGCCGCTAGATTGGATAAGTAATTTGGTGCAGCATCGGCAGCAGCAGGAGCAAGCACTTGAAGATTAAGGAGTTGCTCATGATTGTCTAGATTTGCGACCTTATTCACCTTCGCTGTGGCGGTGTCAACAGTATATAGAGCGTACGTGCCATATACGTCGTTTGCTGCCCAATAGAAGATGTCTGAATGTTGGTCGAAAGCGCCTGTTTGCTGAATAATACCGGCATTGCTGGCAACTTTTATACCTGTATCACCAATAGCGGTGGCAGTGGCATCTGTGGTGCTGAATTTATACAGTACACCATCCTCGCAAATGCCATACACTTCACCTTGGCTATTCACTCCGAGAGCTACCACCATTAATGAAAGGGGGCCGATGGTGGTCTTTTTAGGATATACTCCGCTGAAGTCTATAGTGCCGAGTTCATATCCTGAGAGATCGTCGCGGAAGAATGCACCATAACATACATTGTTGATACGGTCGTAAGCAAGGTCTGTGGCGCAGGTACCCGGGGAATTTGTGCTGTAGTAATCAATAAGTTCCCAAGTATCTGTGTCGTAGATATAATATACAGTAGTGATGGAGCCATATCCATAGCCCCAATAAATAGCATGATAGCGGTTGTCGATCTTCACGCCGCCACCGTTACCTTTCATGCTTTGAGAATCACCGAGTTTCAATAGGTTGAAGCTCAATGTGCTGGAGGGTTGGAAGTCATAGATGCCATAGCCGGCATATCGGCCTGACCATTCGTCGGAACTAATCATATTAGCCCACATTACGGGTAGAGCAGCTGTTGTGCGTAGGCCATATGCTTTTTCTACGGCCTCTTGTAGTGGATTACTGCTCTGTAGATGTACCATAGGGATAGTGCTGGTTTGAGGCTCTATTATCCTTCCTATGGCAGGGTGCTCGGCATAGAATTTCGCCCTATTAGCCAGACTACACTCTTCCGGTGTCTGGGCTATGGCGAAGCATGAACT
>CAZLJS010000145.1:0-2989 GCA_964559895.1 uncultured Sangeribacter sp. | reverse complement strand
CCCTATTAGCCAGACTACACTCTTCCGGTGTCTGGGCTATGGCGAAGCATGAACTCGCTGCGAGCAGGGTAGTGGCAAGAGTAAATGTGATACGTCTCATGCTATAAGTTTTTAGTCTGCCTATACCCGGATATAGGCTTATTTAGGTTTTTATTTGGAAACGAGATACCGGGATTGTCTCTTGCGAGACCATTATTCCGCTTCGATTATTTTGCCAATAAAATTATTTTAATTAATCTTATGCATAAATGCTTATTTGGTGAAAGCTAATTTTCAATTACTGAATTTGCTTTTTCCAAAGGTGAATTTGTCATGAGCATCGATGAAAAGCTACTCATAGACTCTAGTTTAATGATTGCTTTCTCGATATCTGTAGCGGAAACCGGTTTCAAGGCACAATATGTCACATTCAGATCAAACACCGATGGCAAATATTGGGAATATGCCGTGAAGAATATGATAGGGATGTGGCAGCTACTATGTCTAAATTCCTGTATGCTCAATCCATTGCTTAGCTTGATTCCACTGATAATGAAGTCGGGATGATAGGTGGCTATTATCCCAGGTATGTCAAATATTGAGCCACTCTCCGCAACTAATCTATAGTTGGGCCGCAGCTCATGCACGGTGCGCTTGATGAATAGATTGGTCATATATTCATCCTCAAACAGCACGTATCGTATATCTGTAGATCTTCTGTTCATGGCAGTCGTAGGTGTTTCTTACATTACAAATTTACTACCGCATCACCATCACTTAAAGTGTAAAATAGTGAACGTGTATATTCGCAAGGTGAGATTGACTCTATCAACGCCGAATTTGATTAATGCATATGAGGGCTAATCAACGGTTTATCTGCCAAGCCATTCCAAAAATTGGTCGCGCTTAGACGCCGATACGCTTATCTCCGGTGATTCTTTGTAGCTCTCCAGTTTTACAAGTAGTCTGCCTCGGAAATATTTGCTCACCACCTTGATACAGTCTATTGATGCTATCACATTGCGTGAGATTCGGAAGAAATCCTCACCCGGGAGTATTTTCTCCAACTCCGATAGATTGTTGAGGTTGATCATACGTCTGTCTGCTTCCTTTAGATAGACGAATACATAGTTGTCTTCGCTCATGAAGAAGCTCACGTCTGATAGCTTGATATAGCTATATTTATCACCTGAAACGGTGAGGATGCGTTTAACTTTATTGCCGGCATTTGATGTCGGTTCCTCCATCATCGGAGCAGGGCTTACATTGCCTGTAAGCCTTAGATGCTCAAACTTATCTATGGCATGAGCCAACGCATTCTCCTCAATAGGCTTAAGTAGATAATCTACACCGTTGACCTTAAACGCTTGAATAGCGAAGTCATCGTAAGCAGTAGTGAAGATAATAGGCACCACCGTTGCCACTCGTTCAAAGATAGTGAAGCATTTCCCGTCGGAAAGTTCTATATCCATAAATATGAGTTGGATATCGGGGCTAGATTGCAAATACCTCGTCGTTTCCTCCACGGAAGTCGCTGTGAACACCAATTCGTATTCATGGCGTAAGTGCGACACGGCGAGGCGCAAATGCTCCATTGCAAAAGGATTGTCCTCTATGATGGCATACTTAATCATGGTCAGTTCGTTTTTGAGATATTTTTAATTTGGTCTATATAAGGTATTTCTACAACGAAATTATTTTCATCGTCGGCTGAATATTTAAACTCCTTCCCATAAAGGCTATAAAGCTTGGTGAGGTACAGCAGCCCTACGCCGCTCGATTTCTCATTGCTCGACTCCTCTTTAAGTCGTATAGGGTTGCTAACTACCATCTTGTCAGCCTCGACAGAGATAGTGACCTCCATAGGCATTTCTTTGCGAATCACATTATGCTTGGTCACGTTCTCTATCAATAATTGCAAACTATATGGTAAGATCTGTTGCTGCCCAATGGCGTTCTCATTCTTTATCTTCACCTCAAAGGAGTCGTAATAAAGCATCTTCAGCACATCAACGTAGGCTCTAAGGAACTCAAACTCCTCACTTAGCGAAATGGTGAGGCTGTCCCTACGCGTCATGATATAGCGATACATCTTGGAGAGAGAAAGGATGAATTCCCTCGATTTAGTGATATCAATATGCGTGAGTGAGTAAAGAATATTCAGCGAATTAAAGAGGAAGTGCGGGTTAACCTGAGCACGTAGCACATTATATTCAAGTTGTGTGGCAACCCTTAACGTAGTCTGGTAGAGATACTGGCTATGCTTAAATTTGATCACATACCAAACCACCTCATTCATAAGGAAAATCATGAAATTCAGCACAAAGGATTGTAGCCACATCACAGTGCCCCGCTTAGATGAGAGTGCTGTCAACGCTAAGAATAGCAGATTTGTTATCACCGGAGCTATCTGTGATAAAGAGAGATCTATCAAGGTGCGCCATGTCTTATTGCGTTTCCATTTAATCCCAAAGATGATATAAGAGTTGATAATGGATAGCAAAAACACCATGAGAAAATTTATAGTGATGCCCAACACGAAGTCTGTAACATTCTTGTATGCGAACAGCACGCCTCTGTCAAGCACATTCATCGTGGCTTGATACCATAGATAAAAGATGAAAACGGCAAGAAAATAATAGCGACACAATTTACCGCGACTGATATTTATCAGTCGTGTCTCAAAGTTTTCCATATTATCAGTGCCGCTTATATCAGCATCAAAATTCATATCCACAAGGTTAGTTTCTAATTAAAAACGCCATCTCTCTGGAATGGCCCACAATCTTTTGATGCAAAATTACAAATTATTTTTGAAACAGCCATCCACTGCCGACCCCGATTTTTCTCTCTTAATTCGGCGACGTTAAAAACTGTATTGATATTTTTTGTAACTTTGTAGGTATGAAGAAGCTACGCAAAATATTTGCAACCATCCGCGCCTTCGGCTGGATTCTGCTGTTCCTCCTATACATCGTGATAGTCGGAGCACCGCAAGTTTTTGCGCATC
>CAZLJS010000144.1:2374-4578 GCA_964559895.1 uncultured Sangeribacter sp. | reverse complement strand
CTAACCACCAAAGCCGCTATGACATAGCCGGATAACACCATTCCCATGGTGTCCTTATCTGTGTGAAATCTGTCGTCTAGATACAGCGGCAGCAGCGGTGTGAGGATATAAAAAGCAAAAAACAACATAAAGTTGCCAACCATCGCTTTGCAGTAGTTGGCATTCCATAGCCGTGCGCGGGTCTCCTTTGTGCTCATAATATCAGTCAAAATATCATGCAAAGGTAATAAATAGTGACGACAACAGACCGCTTGATAGATGAAAAATCACTAACTTTGCAGCAGAAACTTAAAGAAACGAGACTATGAATAACTTCGTTTACGACATACCTGTAAAGGTATATTTTGGAGAAAACCAACTTGAGAACAATTTAGGTAAAGAACTCAGCAAATATGGTAAGCGCGTACTGCTCACTTATGGAGGTGGCAGCATCAAGCGCATCGGGCTGTATGACCGCGTGATGAAAGAGCTTAATGCCGCCGGTATGGAGGTGTATGAGCTAAGCGGCATCGAGCCTAATCCACGTATCGGTTCCGTGCGCAAAGGCGCTCAAATCTGCAAGGATAAGAATATCGACGTACTGCTTGCAGTGGGTGGTGGCAGCACCATCGACGCTACTAAATTCATGGCAGCAGGAGCGTGCGTGGATCATGATCCGTGGGACTTCTTCAGCGAGAAGAACGCTCGTGTGGAGAAGGCGCTTCCTATAGTGACTATCCTCACCCTCGCGGCTACCGGTTCGGAGATGGACTGCGGTGGTGTAATCAGCAATCCCGAGACTCAAGACAAGATAGGCAGAATGGCGGCGCCAATGTTGCCAAAGGTATCATTCCTCGACCCCACTCTCACATATAGCGTAAGTCCCTATCAGACAGCGTGTGGCTCAGCCGATATGATGTCGCATATCTTTGAGGTTTATTTCAACACCAACAAGGACCTCTTTATGCTCGACACATTCATGGAGGGGATGCTGCGCACCATCATCAAATACGCACCTATCGCCATGCGCGAGCCAGACAATTATGAGGCACGTGCCAACCTTATGTGGACCTCCTCATGGGCTATCAACGGCTTCATTGACGGTGGTAAACGTCAAGCTTGGAGCTGCCACCCCATGGAGCATGAGCTGTCGGCAATCTACGACATCACCCACGGTCTGGGGTTGGCTATCCTCACCCCGCGTTGGATGGAGTACTGTCTCGACGATTCTACCGTAGATAAGTATGTGCAATTCGGCGTTAACGTATTCGGCATAGATGCATCACATGAGCCCATGGCTATAGCTAAGGAGAGCATCAAGCGCTTGTCTGACTTCCTGTTTGGCACTCTCGGTCTGAAGAGCACTTTCGCTGAAGTAGGTATCGAGGAGAAGGACTTCCCCATCATGGCGAAGAAGGCTTGCGGTGGCGGTGTCCTCAATGGATTCAAACCGCTGACTCAACAGGATATCGAAAAGATATATCAAATGTGTAAATAACCCTTTCCGGCTATTTCTGTCTATAAGATCTTAAATAGCTGACATTTAACTCCGTAGCGGTGTCTCATATATGATGCCGCTACGACGTTTAAATTTTAAATATAAACATAATACTCAGGATGAACTTTAAATTTATTATGGCATCGGCAGTAGCAATGCTGCTGTTCGCTAGTTGTGCCGACAAGGCTGAGAAGACTGACGGCACTATTCATAGCGTGTTCACCACTCAACCGGAGCCAATGGGCAACTCTATATCAAAGAGTTATAGCGGCGTGGTAGCTGAGAGCAAGTCTATCAGCTTAGGTTTCAAAACTGCAGGACAGATCCTCCGCACTCTGGTCAAAGAGGGAGACTACGTGAGAGCCGGTGAGCTAGTGGCTATCCTCGACGACGTAGATTACCAACTCGCTGCCAAGGAGGCTAAGATTCAATACGACCAAATGCTGGCTGAGCATAAACGTATCGAATACCTCTACCAAAGCAATAATATCTCACTCAACGACTACGAGAAAAGCAAAGCCGGTCTGGAACGTCTTAAGGTGAACCTCGACAACGCCATGAACCGCATCAAATACACCAAGCTATATGCTCCTGTAAGCGGATATGTCACCAAGCTCAACTTTGAGAATGCTGAGATGGTGAACGCCGGCACTCCTGTGATAGAGCTTATGGACAACTCCTCGCTGGAGGTGAACGTAGATCTACCACTTGAGGCATACACAAAACG
>CAZLJS010000144.1:0-2274 GCA_964559895.1 uncultured Sangeribacter sp. | reverse complement strand
GGCCTCACAGCCGATGGTTATGAGTATCCAGAGATGTATAAATACGCCAAGTATATACGCCGTGAGCTCCTCGATGTGAAGGGTGTGAAACGCATCAACCTGGTAGGCAACCGCGACGAGGTGATTAATATTATTCTTTCCAAGGAACAGATCTCTCGCAACGGTATCATCCCCACCGAGATAATGAGCACCCTGCAAAGCGCCAACAAGCGTATATCGGGCGGCGTGAAGCAGGAGAATCCCGATAGGATTGCTATCGAAATAGACTCCGACGTTAAGGACGAGGCTGATATCGCAAACCTGCTTATCAAGTCCAACAACGGCAAACGTGTGCGATTGGGCGACATTGCCACTATCGAGCGTACCTATCTGGAGCCTCAACGCAATGGATTCTTCGTGAACGGTAAGCCCGCCATCGCCATCTGTATTGCTATGGAGAATAATGCCATTGTACCGGATGTGGGTAAAGCTATCGACGAAAAGCTGTCGAAGGTGATGAAAAACGTTCCCGTAGGTTTCCAAACAGAGAAGATCTTCTTCCAGCCCGACAAGGTTAGCGACGCTGTCTCCTCATTTATGTGGAACCTGCTGGAATCGGTGATTATCGTAATTATCATTCTTATCTTCACCATGGGGTTCCGCAGCGGCGTCATCATAGGCTTCGGCTTGGTGCTAACCGTGGCGGTATCCTTCCCGATACTGCTGACCATGGGCACTACGCTGCAACGTATCTCGCTGGGTGCCTTCATCGTCGCTATGGGAATGCTGGTGGATAATGCAGTGGTGATAATGGATGGTATTCTGGTGGACAAACAGCGAGGATTAGCCCAATCGGAATATCTATTTAGGATAGGACGCAACACGGCTATGCCGCTCCTTGGCGCTACCATCATCGCCGCATCAACATTCCTCTCCAGCTATCTGTCGCCCGACTCTGCCGGTGAGTATTCCCACGACCTATTCCTAGTGCTATGCATAAGCCTTCTTGCCAGCTGGGTATTTGCCCTTATTCAGGTGCCTATCTGCGCTAAATCGTGGTTGCCCAAAGTATCTAAGGCAAAGGAGGATGAAAAGAAAGAGGTGATGAACTCTCCCGTACACCGTTTTGTGCGCCGCATAGTGCAATGGGTAGTAGGACACAAGAGCGTATCCCTAATAGTGGTCATAGCTGTATTGGGCATCTGTATGTATGGCTTTACAAAGGTTAAAAACCTCTTCTTCCCCGACTTTGACTACAAGCAGTTTGTGGTAGAATGTTATTTCCCCGCACAGACAGATCCCGACGTGGTGAGAGACCGTCTCCTGGCGATGAGCGACACCATCAGCAAAGATAAACGTATAGACCGCGTGGCAATGAGCATGGGCTCCGCCCCTGCACACTACTGTTTGGTGAGACCGATGACCAATGGCGGGGACTGCTACGGTGAACTAATCGTGGATTGTGCTGACTATAAGACGGTGATGGAGGTGCTGCCTCAGGTGCGCAAGAAGCTACGCGAGGAGAACCCCGACGCTTATATCCGCACTCGCAAATATAACTTCTCTATCTCCACATCACACACCGTAGAGGTGGAATTTGCCGGTCCTGACCCGGCTGTGCTCCGTGATCTTAGCGCCAAGGCGGAGAAAATCATGCGCGACTGTCCATATATAGACCCCTATTCCGTGGAGAACAACTGGAAGCCAATGGGTAAAGCCATGGTAATCAACTACTCCGAGTCTGATGCGCGCCGCGCTGGCATAAGCCGCAGCGACATTGGCAACGCCCTCAATGCGGCAGGCGACGGAATGACGATTGGTGTCCTCCCTGACCAAGATAATATGGTGAGAATCAACTTGCAGATGCGCAATGCTGATGGCTCACGCATTGAGGACCTGGGTGACATCCCCGTATGGAGCACGCTCAATATGAATATCAACCCTGATGACGTTAAAGGCCTAATGACAGGAGCCACCGACGCTGACGAGCTTAGCGAGAATATGTCGCGCTGCACCACCCTTAGCACCGTCAGCTTAAAGACCTCGGTGGAGCCGTCGGAACGCTGTATCATGCGCTACAATGGTCGCCGCGTGATAGAGGCGGAGTGTGATCCCAATCCCGACGTGAACCAAGCCACTCCGGCAAGAGCCGTTCAGGAGATAAAGGATCAGATAGAAGCTATCCCCCTCCCCGACGGTTACTCACTACGCTGGGTCGGCGATGGCGAGATGCAGGGCGAAGCTATCGGCAACCTATTGGTTTATGTGCCTTTGATAGTGTTTATCATCCTGGCA
>CAZLJS010000143.1:0-4626 GCA_964559895.1 uncultured Sangeribacter sp. | reverse complement strand
CTGCCGAGGCTAAAGCTGCTAACCTCCCCGAGGCTATGATCCAAAACATCGCTACAGGTCGTGTCAACAAGTTCTTCAAAGAGAACTGCTTGATGGAGCAAGAGTTCCACCGCGACGCTAAACTCACAGTGGCTCAATATCTCGATGGCGAGAGCAAAGGCCTCAGCGTAGTTAGCTTCAAACGTGTAAACCTTAATCAAGACTAATCAGGTACTACAGATAAAGAGGAGTGTGTCCCTTTATGGGGTACACTCTTTTTTAGTTTAAACCGGTTCGTTACTACGAAAAACTATGTTTAAGCCCCGGCAAGGATGATAGTAGCCATCGTGTCGCCGACACGCTACCTCTGCCGGTATTAATTAATCACTAAAATAAGGGCTAAAATAATATTATGAACAAAGGATTTATAGTTGTCGCTATGATAGCAGCGGGCACTCTCGCCATGAGAGCCGATTACCCTCTGCTCTCCAATTTCGTATCTACAGGTCATGCCATAGAGATTCAGCATGGCGACCTCAACAAAAAAGCATTGCAAACAGCCTGCTACGGCGTGAACGTCTCCAAGTCGAGCAGCATCCTTGCGACTACCTTTACTGTGGAAGGCTTCTACAACGGCAACTTCGACGTGGATTTTAGTTATCTCGTGGGAAAAAGTTCACCCAAAGAGGGCCCCTTTGCAGCGCGTGAGACAAAACCCGACGGCACCACCGGCGACTATGCGGGTAAGTACCTTACCATAGAACGCGGCATCGCCGTCAACACAAAGCTCGGTGCCTATTATTTCTCCATCCCCGACACCCTGGGACTGAAAACCACCCTCAATACGATGCTTAATCTCAGCACCTCTTGCGATGCTAACAATTATGGCGGTTATGATCTTAAATTTAAAACGGTGACCATCGAGGGAAGCACCCTCAATACACTGTATGAGGTATTCCAAAAATATGGCGACAGCGGCATCATCGACAGCGACGTGCTCAGCTACATACTGGAGAGCTCCGACGTCACCCTCGGCGCCTTCAAACTGACCATCGCCAACGAGGATGGCTCCGGCGCCACAACTGTCAATATGGAGGGTTATGACCTCTCAACCTATGCCTCCAACGCCACCGTTACCGATAAATATTACCTCTCCAACACAGCTACCTCCTCCACAAAGACTGCCGCAAGAGCCTACGATGGCTTAATGCAACTCAGCGAGGATGGCTCCTTCTCACTCATAAATTTCTCCAATCGCGGTTTCGCCATCGCATCCTATACCGAGGATGACGCTCCGGCAGTATCCCTCTCCGGCGTCAATGGTACCATCGACTGGAGCAAATCTACCTTCACTCTCGAAAATAAACAGCAGCTCTATCTGGATCTGACCTACTATAATTCGCTCACCTCAAGTATCCTCGGCTCCAGCGTTATCAACAAAGGTGTGTTATATGCAGCCAAGAGTGGATTGCTGGGCGTGCTGAGCGTCAACACCTCCTCGCCACAAGTGAGCGGCATCGTCAGCTACGGCGACGAGCAGATATCCCATTCCGGTAGCAACCTATGGTCCAAGAATGTCTCCGGTGGCGACCTCACCACCACAGCATCCGGCACTGTCAACCTGGAGATACCCACCTATTGCGCCAAATGGGACAGCTCCATCGTGAGCCTCAGCGGCATCGAGACGCACACCAATTTCGTGGCATCTACCGTGTGGAGCGCCCCCGGTGTCGAGCATGACGCCACTCATGAGGTGGCATTCTCCACGCAAGACCCTGTATCGTTAGTGTATGACAGCGACGCTGCAACCTTAACACTCAAGGGTGGGGTAGAGGCTGAGGGTAGTTACCCCGTAGTGGATCACTATGAGGTCTATCTCCATCATAAATCGGTGACACGTGTGGCATACACCCTGCTCGGTAACACTGTCAACACCTCCGACTATAGCGCCGAAACCGGTCTTACCAACTCCCTAAAGGTCGCCGACACCGATGAGACGGGCATCTTCCATGGCGAAGTAGCCATCGCCGACGTGCCAAATAATAATAGCAAACCCCTCTTTGGCAACAAGAGCGACATCGACGCCGCCAACGATGACTTCACCTTATATATAAAGACCGTCTATGCCGACGAGAACCTGGCGCCTACCTTCCACGCCCTTACTACTGTCAAAGCTTCTGAAAAATCTACCGGAGTGAACAGCGTTGATATAGAGGATGTTAAGGTGTTTGGCGGCAAAGGATGTGTGACTGTCAGCGGTGTGGAAATGATGAATATCTACGACATGGCAGGCCACGAGGTGTATAGCGGCAAAGGCGGCAACGTGCATCTTTCTGCCGGACTATATATAGTAAAGGCTGATAACGCCGTTTATAAAGTGGTAGTTCGTTAACATTCAGTAAGGAGTGCCGATTTTGCCATGTGGATGAAAAAGCTTAACTTTGCATCCTGTCTTGATGCTAATTAGCATAGAGATCTAATTATCGGACTACGAAAGACACTCTTTTTAAAATAATAAAATAGTATTAAACCGGACTATGCGCTGAGCGTGTAGTCGAGAAACCATTATAATATGTGCGGAATAGTTGGATACATTGGCGATGGAAACGTCTATGATGTACTCATAAAAGGCTTACAAAGACTCGAATACAGAGGTTATGACAGCGCGGGTATTGCGTTGATGACTCCTGATGCGAAGTTGAATGTGTATAAATCACGCGGCAAAGTCAGCGCGTTGGAGAATTTCTGTAAAGATAAAGACCTGAGCGCTACTTTGGGCATTGCTCATACCCGTTGGGCCACCCATGGCGAGCCGTCAGACGGCAATGCTCACCCTCACTATAGCGAGGATGGCAACTTGGCGTTGGTGCACAACGGCACTATTGAGAACTTCAAATTGCTTAAGAACGCTCTCGAGAGCCACGGCGTCACATTCCACAGTGAGACAGACACCGAGGTGCTCGTGCAGCTCATCGAATATATCAAAATCAAAACCCAATGTACGCTCCTTGACGCTGTGAGAGAGGCGCTCAAGCAGGTGATAGGCGCCTATGCCGTGGCTGTGATCGATAAGACCGAGCCTGACCAGATTATCGCCGCCCGCAAAAGCTCCCCGTTGGTAGTCGGCATCGGCGACAACGAGACATTCCTCGCATCCGACGCCACTCCCTTTGTGGATCACACCAAAAAGGTAGTGTATATCGAAGATGAGCAGATCGCCATCATTCGCAAAGGAGAACCGTTGCGCGTGGTCGATTTCGAGAATAAAGAGTCGAAGATAGATATCAAAGAGCTCGAATGGAGCATCTCGCAGCTAGAGAAGGGCGGTTATCCCCACTTCATGCTGAAAGAAATCTTTGAGCAGCCCGACACCCTGCGCGACTGCATCCGCGGACGTGTCCTCACCAACGAGGGCCGCATCCTGCTCAACGGCGTCTGCGCTCATAAAGATAAATTCCTCAACGCCAAACGTATAGTAATCGTGGCGTGCGGCACCTCATGGCACGCATCCTTGATAGGTAAATACCTCATCCAAGAGCTGTGCGGCCTCCCCGTGGAGGTAGAATATGCCAGCGAGTTCCGCTATTCCAACCCAGTGCTCGACGAGCGCGACGTGGTCATCGCCGTATCGCAATCCGGTGAGACCGCCGACACCTTGGCTGCCATCAAGATAGCACGCGACAAAGGCGCCTTCGTCTATGGCATAAGCAACGTGGTCGGTTCCTCCATCCCACGCGCTACAGACAGTGGCACATATATCCATGTAGGACCCGAGATAGGCGTAGCCTCCACCAAAGCCTTTACCGGTCAGGTGATGGTGCTCACCCTCCTCGCCCTCACCATAGCCCAAGAGAAACATTCTCTCAAAGACGACAAGCTACGAGAACTAATCGACGTGATAGTCAAGCTCCCCGATTATGTGTCGGAGTGTTTGAAACTCGACAAAGCGATTAAACGACTGTCGCTAATCTTTACCTATGCCCACAACTTCCTATATCTGGGCCGCGGCTACAGCTATCCCGTGGCACTGGAGGGAGCGTTGAAGCTCAAAGAAATCTCCTATATCCACGCCGAAGGCTATCCTGCGGCAGAGATGAAGCATGGTCCCATCGCATTGATCGACCAAGAGATGCCCACCGTCATCATCGCGCCCAACGATAACCTCTACGACAAGATTGTGAGCAACGTCGAGCAGGTGAAAGCCCGTGGTGGCTCCATCATCGCCATCGTCACAAAAGGTGATAAAGTGATCCGCGGCATCGCCGACTACGTGCTGGAAGTACCCGCCGTGCCCGAGCCGTTGACCCCTATCATCACCACCATACCGTTGCAATTGTTGTCATATTACATCGCCATCAACAAGAAAAAGGATGTGGATATGCCGCGCAACCTGGCAAAATCGGTGACCGTGGAGTAGAAAAATGATAGAGAAACTTACAGCGTAACCGCCTGATATTAAGTATAGGTGCGAAAAAGCAACAAAAAAAGAGCAAAAAAAGTTTCAAAATTATTTGGTGGGAACGGAAAAAGGTATTAACTTTGCAACCGATTTCAGGAGTGAACTACAGACGAAACTACTGAAAATGAATAGAGCGCCTCTTTAGCTCAGTTGGCCAGAGCACGTGATTTGTAATCTCGGGGTCGTTG
>CAZLJS010000142.1:0-4642 GCA_964559895.1 uncultured Sangeribacter sp. | reverse complement strand
TGGCACCTGCGGCAACGTTCTTCAAACCAACGTTTACGATAGCTTGGGCGAGCACTGTCGCGGTTGTTGTGCCATCACCTGCTTGATCGCCGGTCTTGGACGCAACCTCTTTCACGAGTTGAGCGCCCATATTCTGGAATGGATCCTCCAACTCTATTTCGCGGGCTACAGACACACCATCTTTGGTGATGTGCGGTGCACCAAATTTCTTCTCGATGATGACGTTGCGGCCTTTAGGACCAAGTGTCACTTTCACAGCGTCTGCCAATGCGTCAACGCCGTTCTTCAGCTCTTCGCGAGCCTTGATATTGAATTTTATCTCTTTTGCCATGATTGTTTAACCTTTTTGAATTATTTTTCGAGTACTGCCAATACGTCTGACTGACGCATCATTAGATATTTTACTCCTTCAAATTCAAGCTCTGTGCCTGAATATTTACCATATAGCACTTCATCGCCGACTTTGAGTGTCATCTCTTCATCTTTGGTGCCACATCCCACTGCTTTAACTACACCTTTTAGTGGTTTCTCTTTTGCGGTGTCCGGGATGATGATCCCTCCCAGTGTTACTTCTTCTGCAGCAGTAGGTTCTATTAGAACTCTATCTGATAGCGGTCTTATATTCATGATACTTTGTATTTAATTGTTTTTATTTATTTTCTATTTTGCTGTTATACATATTTCGTGCCAAGATTTGATGTGGAGCCGTATCCTCGTTATTGTGATTTATTTAAGTATCTATGTCGCTATTTCATAAGATATTCTTACCTTTGCATATACCTATTAAAACATCAGTAGCTATCATGATAAAACAGCATATTCCGGTAACCGCCTTAGTGACTTTTTTGTCGCTTTCTGCCACTTATGTCAGTATGGCAGGTCAATCATATCTATCCAAACCACGGTTGGTGTTCCCCGCTATGAACTTTTCTAGGGACCAAATCAATGCTGACCTGGTGTTGCCCGGCGACAAACATAAAGAGGATATCATCCCTTATACAGGAAAGGGTGTTATAATAGGTGTGGTGGATGGCGGCATAGATCCGCACCATGTCACATTTATGGATTCTCAGCAGGAGTATTCACGAGTGAAGCGCTTTATCCTCACTGAAAGTGCCGCGGAGTCGGACGATAAGGAGTTGAAGTTGCATATATATAGCGATGATGAGGTCGCGGATGCCCCTGCCGACAATTATTGCAATGGCCATGGAACGCATACCAGTTCCATAGCGGCCGGTGCGTGGTTGGGCAATGATTTCTATGGCGTGGCACGTGATGCTGAACTGGTTCTAGTATCTATGGGGGATTTGCTATACGATGACGAGATAATAGGGGGCATGAATGCCATTTGCGATTATGCTCTCCAGCAGGGCAAGCCGTGTGTGATGAATTTTAGCTTGGGCTCATATATCGGTCCGCATGATGGCACAAGCGAATTCTCGTTGGCTGCTAAAGAGGTCTCCGATAAAGGCCCTATCATAGTCACTTCAGCTGGCAATGCCGGGCAAATGAGAATATCTATCCTCAGAGATTTCAGCAAAATTCCCGACCCGCTTTATACCGCCTTCTACAAGTATAATAAAGGTGATGGCGAAAGCATCTATCTGGATATACGTAGTGCCGACACTAAAAGTGTGCAATTGGCATTTGTGGTAATTACAAATCCATATCCGGCGGAGCTTATATATAAGACTGATTTTATAAATCTTGACGAGATAGAAGGTGACGGGGTGACTATCCTGGATACTGATAATCCGGAGGCGTCGTTGCTGCCCGAGTTGGCAGAATATTTTACAGGTAAAATAGAACTGGAGAAGGGTATATATGAGGCAAATGGTAAATATCATGTCATACTGTATGCAGGGCTCCCATCGTGGTCTTCCTCCAACTCACCCCGTTTGGGTGTAGGAGTGAAATCTGATGCAGGTGCTAATGTGAGGATATATTCCGAATCTACCAATACACTAGGCTCCGGTGCTATCGACGGGTTTACCTCAGGCACTACCAAGGAGACTATATCTGATTTGGCTGTCGGTGATGGTGTCATTGGCGTTGGATCTACTAACACAGCACGTGGCGAATACACTAATCTGGACGGCGAGACATTCTATTTCGCTGATAAAGGGTGGGGCGATGCCGGTGACTTCACTTTACCTTCGAGCCGAGGAACATCTTTTGATGATAAGATGGAGGTGTTGCCACAGGTCCTAGCTCCCGGGACGTATATTATGGCAGCTGTGAATGGTAATGTGGCAGATAATCTCTCATCAAGAGTGCTGAAGCAGACCTATAATGGCGAGGATTATTATTGGGGCGAATATTCCGGTACGTCGATGTCCTCTCCGGCTGTGGCTGGTGTTATAGCGTTGTGGCTTGAAGCTAATCCAAGTCTTACCCGTGATGATATTATAAATGTGTTGGCGCACACTTCAAAGCGCCAGGATATAATGGAGCGCTATGGAGACGTGGCTGCTTATGGCGAGATTGATGCGTATGAAGGATTGAAGTATATCCTCAATAATATGGGCATTGGTAATTACGGTAGCATGGACCTACCTAAGCTGATGGTAAGGTTCTTGGCTGACAATAATATAGAGTGTGTGGTTAGTGACGGTGGTGCTAAAGGTATGGCGCAGTTAATCTCTATGGATGGCAAAATATATGAACTTGGGTATGTCAACGATACCGTCTTTAATCTAACTTTGCCGGATGTGAAAGGGATATATATTCTCTCAATACCGACATCTAAAGGTTGTATTTCTCAAAAGTTAGTATTAAACTAATACTTTAATTAATTGAAATATATTAACTGGTAATTAGGCCGTTACTCGCTTAGTAGGGTAGTGGCCTTAATCTCTGTTTCTTCCCATTCTGATTCAGGGACGGAAAGATGTGTGTAGCCACCTCCAACAAATAAATTTATACGATCATGACTGATTCTCATCGATCTTAAGTTGACAAAAAATGAAAAATCGTGGTCATTGTTGTATGGACCGATAAATCCTCCGTAACATCCCCTTCGGTGAACTTCGCATTTAGAGATCATCTTCAGTGCGATGTCTTTAGGAAAACCTGCCAATGCGGGAGTAGGAGAGAACTCTTTTACCAGACGCTCTATAAATAACCTCCTGTCAGGTATATTATTAGGTATAGCAGCCGTTATTGGAGTGCAGATATGCTCTATGGGCCCTGCCTCTTTTGTGTAGGTCTTGTCGATGATTGGTGACAAACCATTGTTGCGTAGCGTAGCGGTAATATAGTCAGTTACTATCTGTTGCTCCTCAATATTCTTTGAGTCCCAGTCGGCAATGCCCCCTTTAGGTCTGGTGCCGGCTAAAGAGATAGTGTGAAGGGTATCGCCTTTATTAATCAGCAGAGTCTCGGGTGAGCATCCCATCCAGCATCCCGTTTTGGCAGTGCCGTAGCAGAATACAAAGGCATTGGGATAGGATTCACAATATGCGTCAAACTTTTCAGACAGACGGAAATCCCTTTTATGGTTTATCACCCTGCTATACACGACCTTGCAATCAGGATTCTCTTTGAGATACTTTACAATAGTTGTGCCACCATTGATATATTGGTCATACGGCGTAGATTCTGCCAATGCCTCATTATCAGAATAGCTAATTTTAGGACAATCCTTTGGTTGGCAATCTGCATTAGGAATTGTGATAATTTGCTCATCCGGTAAGAATGGAGCGATTACAAACCCTTCTGCGATGCCGTTAACTAAAGAGGGAGAAGTGCCAAAGCATGGCAATTCCCCCGGTATGCGATATCCGAAAAAATTAAGTCCGGATTCTTCTGCTATATCTAATATTTCAGAGTTCATTAGTAAGGTTTAATGCTGACAGAAGCAATGGTCAAGCAAGTTCGCCAATTAGTTCAAAAGCCTCAGCCTTGATAATCTTGACCTGAATGAAATCTCCCACCTTAATATCTGATGCGTTATCATGTATGGGTATGATAACTTGCGGATCTACCTCGGGGGAATCCCATTCTGTCCTGCCGGTTATCTCTTCCTTATTGATATCTTCTATCAATACACGCACTTCTGTGCCGATAAGACGTTGATTAAGTTCATAAGAGATATCCTCCTGGATTGCCATTATCTCTTCAAGGCGGCGTTGCTTTTCCTCATCGTCTATATTATCTTCGAGGTTGCGTTGTGCCCAGGTATCCTCCTCCTCAGAGTATGCGAAAGCGCCCATTCTGTCAAATTTAGCTCTCTTTACAAACTCTACCAGCTCTTGGAATTCCGCTTCTCCTTCGCCAGGGAATCCCACCATTAAGGTGGTCCTTATGCGTATGTCAGGAACGATAGAGCGGATTTTATCTATCAGCTCATACGTCTCCTCCTTATTGATATGACGACGCATATTGGTCAATACCGGAGTGGAGATGTGCTGCAAGGCGATGTCTAGGTAGTGGCACACATTCTTTTTGCGCTTCATCACCTCTAGTACATCCCAAGGGAAATCTACCGGATATGCGTAGTGGAGACGAATCCATTCCACACCCGAGATATCAGACATCTTGTCAATAAGTTCTGCCAGACGCGATTCTTTATATAGGTCGGTGCCATAGGCTGAGAGGTCTTGTGCTATGACATTAAACTCCTTCACCCCTTGAGCTACCA
>CAZLJS010000141.1:0-4670 GCA_964559895.1 uncultured Sangeribacter sp. | reverse complement strand
GAATCATATTTCGGTGCAAAGATAATTATTCGTTTTGAATAATCATCATAGCAAGTATCCACAACAGTGTGACAATTCATCGAAGATTAAGAATCATCAATGAAAATTCGGCAAAATGAGGAGGCGGGAGGGTGATGCGAAGCAGAAGGAGGGCTGCACCAGTGGTGCAACCCTCCTTACAGTATTATATGGGATTATGGCTTATAATATCACTTTTACGGTGGTGTTTGCTACTCTCACGATGTAGAAACCTGCGGGGAGGTCGTGGATGATGTTGAGGCCCTCACCAACGGCGATGTTGGATGATATGCCGTCGAGACGGATGAGGGTGATGGCACCTGCCACGGGGCTCTGGATGTATAGGTTGCCACTCTGTGCATATACTTTCACGCCGGTAGCGTCGGTGATGCTTGCCACGCCGTTCTCCACGAAGCCGTTGCGGTCGTAGATGCCATTGTTTATGGCGGTGAGGTCTGCGGTCTGGCTGCTGCCGTTGTTACCGTTGAAGATAATCATCGGGGTAACGAGGGTGTCGGTGGTGGTGAAGGAGATTTCCCATACACCGTCAGCGTTTTGTGTCATCACAGTGCCGGGCCAGCTGCCGAAGTATTGTTTGTTGGCATTGCCTGCGTCCCACATATAAGCGTTGACGGGGTTCCAATTGGTGTCGCGGTAATAGAACTTCCAAGTGGTCTCTGTCTGCTGAGTGTCGCCGGTGTTGGGGGTGTCGGGGATATCGCCCGCGCCTTCGATGGTCTTGACGTAACCGTTGGCGTTGTAATAGCCGCCGTTGACCCATTCGAGGTCTGCGGTCTGAGTGCCGGAGTTGTTATTGAAGATGACGTTGCCGGAGATTTTTTGGTCGCCTGTGTATGTCCATTTCCAGATCTTGTTGCCAAGGTATGTCATGGTGCTACCGGGCCATGCACCGCCATATTGAGTGTTGCCGGTGCCCCAAGTGTAGCATCTCATAGTGCCTGTCCAGTTGGCGCTGTTCTCAAAGAAAACAGCTTGTTCGCCCTCTTCCATAGATGGCTCGATTGGTTCGTCGGGCTCTACAGTGCCGCTACCACCAGTGTAGCTGCCGTCGTCGTAGCTATATTGGTCGGTGGTCTCCTCTTGGGTGCCGTCGTAGGATAGTTGGGTAGTGGACACAGAGGATGTGCTGTAGAGGTATTTGCCATCGGCTCCTACTTTGCCGGGAGCGGAGGTCTTGGAGGTGTTGAGCACGTAGAGACGCATATTACCTTTGCCGGAGCATGAGGCGGTGAGGGTGCCGTTGGTAACGGTCTGAGTGTCACCGGTGATAGCATCTACATAAGTGCCGTTCTCAATGCCTGTGAAGGTGGCGCCACCGCTGATACATACTAGCACGTATGAGTCGGTGTTGGCGTCGGTGTATCTGCGTTTGAAGGCGAAGGAGCCGGAGCAGCCATCGGTGCTATATTGGCCTTTGCGCAAGGCGGGGATAGCGGCACGCAGCTTGTTGAGGCGCTGGATATGTAGCGACAAGGGGTGGGAGAGGGTCGCTGCCATGTTGCCGGAGACGTTGCTATAATCAGCGAAGTCGTTGACGGTGATGTCACCTTTAATATAACCGCCGAAGTAAGCGCGGCCTGTCTGGTTGAGCGCGATGTTGGGACCGTTGTCGATGACGCAGCCCTTCTTGAACTCTATCTCTGAGCCGTAGTAGATACAGGGGATGCCGCGGAATGAGAACATCAGGTCGAGGTTCTCAGCCCAGGTGTCTTGGCTACCTGCGAAACGTTGGCTCTCGGGAGCACCGTCGGGAGCGTAGTCGTGGGAATCGACGTAGGTGACATTGTAGGATGCGTCGTTATAGTATTTATCGCCGCCACGGACGCCCCATGCCTCTTCGGCGCTGCGGAAGTTCCAATGCATCGGGAAGTCGATTACGGAGAATCCGGAGTATTGTGAGCGGTCGGGGGTGTGGTAAGCGTTACCCTCTAGGAAGGCGTTGGTGGAGGTACGGCCGTCGCTGTACTGTCCCAGGTAGTCGGCAGCTTGCTGATCTACTGAGGTGACGTTGGTGTGGCTACCCTTGCTACCTTCGGGGATGACGAGGTCGTCCCATGAGGTAGTGCTGGTGTCCCATGCATACTCCTTCTTCTCTTTCCAAGTATAGAAGTAAGGGCTGAGGCGGTCTTGGTTGCGGTAGGTGACGTTGCGGTCGCGTGAGCATACCTCGCCAAACATGAAGAAGGGACCGTTGTTGCGTTTTGCCTTATACTCCTCTGCCAAGGCGGTGAATTGAGGAATAAAGTTTTTGTTGAAAGTGAGGCGTGAGATATGGCCAGATGTGTCGATACGGAAGCCATCCACACCCATCTTGATGAAGTTGCCGTAGCACTCCACGAGATAGTCAGCCACTGCTTGGTTCTCGGTGTTGAGATCGACGCAGTCACCTGCTATCTGCGCCCACCAACGGGTATCGTCGTCCCAGTTAAATGAGCCGAAGTGGTGCCAATAGTTGTGGGTGTCGTGGTTAACGCCATCGGTGTTTTTCATCTCAGCCAAGCGGGCGCTGTATTGCAAACCGGAGGCTAGGTCGAGATAGTTGTCGGGGAGGCGACCGCCATCTTTTTTAGTGACGGGGACCATGCATTGGTCGATGATAGCCTGGTTGGCGTCTTTGTTTCTTTCAAAGAGCTTACAGAGGTGCTCTTCGCCGAAGTTTCCGGTGTGGTTAAGCACGATGTCGAGGATGATTTTCATCCCTTTGGCGTGAGCCGCATCGATAAGGTCTTGGAATTTGCAATCCTCCGATTCGTAGCGGAAATCGACTTTAGAGAAGTCGCTGGCGTGGTAACCGTGATAGTCGTAACCGGAAGCGTTTTGCACTACGGGAGTGATCCAAACAGCGGTGAAACCGAGGGCCTTGATGTAGTCGAGTTTCTCAATGAGGCCTTTGAAGTCGCCGCGCCATGCAGGGTCACCGACGTTGTAGTCTTGTGCGTCCCAGCACTGTGTGTTGTTGGAGGAATCGCCGTCATAAAAACGGGTCGTCATCGCGAAGTAGATTGTTTCATCGCGGAAATCGTCGCGTGAGCCTACGAACGTGGCTCCTTGGGCTTGCAGCGAACCGTATGCTACCAAGCCCCCCAGAAGCAATTGGGTGAGTTTATTCATCAGTAGAACTGTTGTTTGTTGAGTTAATCAAAAAAGTTTACCTATGCAATCTTGAGTTTTCAAAATCTGCACAAAGTTACGAATTTTTTGTATAATATTTTTAATCAGATATTCAAAATATTTCTAACAACAGTCCACGTTGCCGTCAAAATGATTATAACTAGCGGTATATTAAGCTTATAGAGTTTTCTGAATAGCGCAGGATTTTTGCGACAAATGGTGTCCATCCAGGCTGTTAATGTCAATAGTATTAAGAATATAGGCATGAAATAGTTGTATCTCAGCGCCTCTGCCACGTTGCCATGTAGCAGGGCATGCGCCATGCGTTGTGAGCCACACCCGGGGCATTGCCATCCGGTGAGGCGCTTGAATATGCATTGGGGCATGAAATCCTTGTCGGGCGTCACGTGGTAGTAGTACACCGCCAACAATAGCAGTGCGGCTATCACTCCCAACCACAGATAGATACGTCGTTTGTGCATTTACTTAGATGCCGGAGCCAAACATCGCGGTGATGATGCTGAAGGGGATGTATAGGGTGTTGACGATCACACCCAGCGAGAAGGATGCTATGATCCAGTTTTGCGCACGTTGTGAACATTTCTGCGCGCGTTTATATTCGCCGCGGTAGTAGAGACTGGAGACTTGGATGGAGAATATCAGCGCGATGATGCCGAAGATGGTGAAGCAGAAGACTATGCAGAGCACCGACCCGAGCATATACGTATTGGGCATAGGTGGTGTCTCGGGCAATGGTTTGCCGGCATTGTTTATGCGGTAGCTTTCTGAGAGGGGTATCTGCAACGTTGGCTGCGCGTCGTCGGGCATCGGGGGTGGTGTGGCGGCTTTCATCGCGGCCTCTTCCGCCTCCTCTTTGTCGTAGTGGAGGTGCAGGGCGTCGGCCCATTGCTCCTCGGGGGTGTGGAGAGCGTTCAATACCTTCTCTATCGCCTCGGGGTATAGCTGATATTCCACCTCATGGACTTTGGCTTCCAGCGTGGCGGCGGTGTCGTCGGGGAGCACCGATACCTTGCGGCTCATCACTATCTCGCCTTGGTCCATGGTCTCGCTCACCTTATGCACGGTGGCGCCGCTCTCTGTCTCCCCTGCGGCGATGACGGCTTCGTGGACGTGGTGGCCCCACATCCCCTTACCACCAAAGGCGGGGAGCAGCGACGGATGGATATTTAGCACCATGTCTGGATAGCTGTCGAGAATCTCTTTGGCGAGGTAATGCATGAATCCGGCGAGCACCACAAGGTCTATCTTGCGGCTTTGGAGGAACTGTACGATGCTGGCGGGGTTGTGGTCCCAGGCATCGTTGGGCACATAGTATGTGTCGATGCCGAGCGGCTGCATACGCTGCACCACCGCGGCGTCACGCTTGTTGGTAAGCACCATTTCCACACGAGCCAACTCGCTGTTGGCGAAGTGTTTGGCTATATTTTCGGCATTACTACCATTGCCGGATGCTAATATCGCTATTTTGTAAGGCATTGTCTTGTAAGGTATTAAAAGAG
>CAZLJS010000140.1:0-4673 GCA_964559895.1 uncultured Sangeribacter sp. | reverse complement strand
AGGTCGCGGTTGGCGGAGGAGTTGATAGGTTTCACTATCACTGTCTCTGTGGTGCCATCGGTGTGACGAACGCCAAGGCGCACTCTCTCGCCCACCTTACCTGCAAGTAGTGGGAAATAATCAGCATTGGCGGCAATAGCCTCACCGTCAATGGCTTGTATGATATCACCACTCTTTATCTTATCGCTCTTGCGCGCTATCGGGCCGCGTGCTATCACCTCTTTTATTTTAAGGCCGTCGCCTTGGTAGCTGTCGTCGTAAAAGGCGCCCAGGTAACCGGTCTCTTGCGCGTCGCCGTTGCTGTAGCTGCGACCACCTGTGTGAGAGGCGTTAAGCTCACCAAGCACTTCGCTTAGAAGGATGGCAAAGTCCTCATTATTATTTATATACGGCAGGAAACGGGCATACGCCTCGGTGTAACCATCCCAGTCCACGCCATGCAGCGAAGGATCATAGAACTTATCCTCGACGAGGCTCTTCATGTGCTCATACATATATTCGCGCTCCTTGGCGGGGGAGTAGTCACGTTTTGCGGAGAAGCTGACGCTCTTATCCTCCTTGGTGGTGAGGTCTATCCCCTTGATGGTGCCGCGGTTGACGGTGTAAAGCACATTGCCCGCGGAGTCGGGCAGCAACCCGCCGTAGCCCCATCCTTTGCGTAATATAGTGGGGGTACCCTCCTTGAGATCCAGCTCCCACAGGTCGCCATCCCCTTCAAAGGCGGAGACGTAGTAGAGCTTATCCTGCTTATTATTAAGGTAATAGTCACCAAGATTTTGCGAGTTGACAGTGAGGCGTTTGCGGCGCTCACGGCGATGCTCGAAGTCAGGGTTGAAGGACTCCTTCTTAGCGTCGGCTTTGGTATCCTTCTTACCCTTCTTTTTGCTCTTTTTATCCTTATCTTGGTCGGCAGGGGCAGCGGCTTTCTCGCTCTCCTCAGCCAACTCCTTATCCTCCTTTGTCATCGCGAATTTGTCGGCAGCTTCGCGGTCGAGCCACATCACATATACGTCGGTCTCGGCACCCCAGCTGCCATGGCTGCGGTAACCGTTGCGGTCGCTCTCAAAGAGCACACCTTTACCATCGGAGGTCCACTTAGCGTTGGCGTTGGCATAACCGCTCTCGGTGAGGTCCACCACCTTGGTGCCATCAGCCTTGACAGCGGCTACGTCGGAATTATTCCAGCCACCTTCACCTATATATCCGTTGTAGAGGAGCCATTCGGAATTGGGGCTCCACACCATATCTATATCGCCATCGGTGTAGGAATAGCCATATTTGCCATCCAGCACCTGTATATCTTCGCCTGTCTCAAGGTTTAGCACTCTCATTGCCTGACGATCCTCCAGATATGCCACCTTCTTGCCATCGGGACTTACCTTGGGCAGGAAGGATATCTTCTTAGAAGTGGCGAGGTGCTCCTCTGTCAGTTCTGTGGAGTAGGTGAAGAGTTTATCGCTGTCGTTCTTGATTTTAGTGCGGTATAGCTGCCACACACCGTCGCGCTCAGAGTCATAGATGAGAGAGCGACCATCGGGGGTGAACTCCACATATCGTTCCTGCTCCGGGGTGGAGGTTATGCGCTTAGTGGTATCATACTCCTTGGAGGTGACCCACACGTCGCCACCGAGGATAAATGCTATCTCCTTACCATTTGGGGAGATGGCTATGCAGGTAGCGCCGGAGGTGCGGGTGCTGTGCACGATGTCGCGGTTCTGTGAGTCGGTGGCTATCTCGACGTTGAGTTTTACCGGATCACTATTGTCGTCACACATGGTGTATAGTTCGCCGTTGAAGCTAAACACCATGGCGCCGTTTTTAGCCACGCTAAGGGAGCGCACCGGATGCTTCTCAAAGTGTGTGAGCTGCTTCTTCTCGCTACCCGAGAGATTGGCTTTATACACGTTTAGGATGCCGTCCTCTTCGCTTATATAATAATAGGTGTCGCCGGCACCCCATTGCGGGTTAAGGTCATGGCCGTTGAAGGTGGTCAATTGACGATATTGCGGCTTGCTGTCCATGCCTGTTACCAGCCATATATCACCTGTCACGGAGGAGCGCTCATGCTTGCGCAGCACATCCTCCACACCTTTTCTATCTTGATACAGCATACGTCCCTGAGCATCCACAGCCAGGGTATATGCCGGTATTGAGCTCAACAACTGCGGACGATGCCCCTCGATATCCACGGTATAAAGCTGTGGGAAGGTATAGCCGTTGAGCGCCTCCGCGGAGGGCATGATTTTGGCGGAGAAGATGATGGTGTTGTTATCCTTGAATCCTAGCGGGGTCTCGCTGTCGGAGTGGGTGGTGAGGCGTTTTGGCGTACCACCGTTGGCATCGACTACGAAGATATCCTGCGAGCCTTCGCGGTCGCTGCTGAACGCAATATGCTTGCCATCGGGGCTCCAGATGGGGTTGCTGTCGTAGGCCTTGTTGGTAGTTAACTGACGCGCCGTGCCACCAAGGAATGGCACCGTATATATATCCCCTTGGAAGGTGAAGGCTATGGTGGAGCCGTCAGGGGAGATGGCGCTGTTGCGCAACCACAACGGTGACTCCCCGGCAGCGCTGAGCATGAAGGGGACTCCCGTGAGGAGTGCCGCGATAATAGTTTTTCTCATGATATATAATATGTTTATTAATAATCTATAAACCCCGCAGAGACACGCTACGCTTGCTTCTGAGGGGTTTAAATATCTTTTCACCCCTTGTCGGGGCGACGTTTGCTTTTTAAATCTCACCCGATCACCGTATGTGAATAAGTGAGGGTCTCTCACTTATTCCAGCGAGATATGTGCCTTGCGAAGCACTCTCCAGCGGCCACTCTCGAAGATGGCGGTGCCGTTGCGGTCGGTGAGTATCTCTGTGCGGTCGGTGTTGTCGAAGTCGTCGCAGAAGCAAGCGTTGGCGAGCTCCGCTTCCGGATCGTCGAGGATGCGGTCCTGTATCTCATAGTCATTAACTACGGAGAAGGTGCCGGTGATGCCATCTTGCGATACCAATTTAAAGACGGTTTTCTCCTTGTTGAGCTCCTTCTCAGCACGTACAAACATGCCGGTGTTGTTGGCACGGCCAAGATAGATGGTGCGGCCCTCCTTCTTGTCGGCGCGACGTGCGGGTTGGGGAGCGGGTTGTGCTGTCTGACGACGGGTATTGATGGGGGCGTCTTGCGTGGCTGATATCACCTGTGGTGCTGTGCGCGGTGCTGTCTCCACGGGTTGCGCGGCGGGTTGTGGCTGCGCTCCGCTATTCTGCAACGCGGCGGTGCGCTGACGCTCTGTCTCCAATTCATTCTTTACAGAGCTGAGGTGTGTGCGGTAATCGTTGGCGGCACGTTGCAACTCGGCGATCTGCGCTTGCATGGCCTGTTTCTCGCGCTCCGATTCCTCACGGTCAAAACCGTCTGACTCCTTCTCGCGTTTGGTCTTCTCATAGTCGTCGTTCTGACGTTTGAATACCTTGGAAGCGTATATGATAAGACCTGCCATGGCGGCTACCAATATGATAAGGATGATAACATACAACCAAGTATGGCTCTCCTCGCCAATAAGTACTGAGTCTGCATCCACACCTTTATTAAGATTGGCGATGCTATCCTCTTGTGCCTTGAGTTGCTCCTCGGTGTCAGTGGCGGTCTCCTCCATGATGGGACTCTCGAGATTGGTATCGCCCTGTTCGGTGGTTTCCTCCTCTTTATTCTCTTCAGCGGCATTCTCCTCGGCGGCGGGTTGCTCTTGTGCCGCAGCGGTAGGCGCTGCTATATTCATTGCTTCGATGCGACGCTTGGTGGTGTTGCGTGCGAAACCTACAGACTGTATCTTTTTAATCTCACTGTTGGAATAGAAAGTGCTGCTCCAATATTCCACCAATTTAGCCTTATCCCAGGAGGCATAGTCTGATGGCATAGCCACGCTCTTGAAAGTGGCGAGGTTTTTCTTCTCAGTATCCTTGAGCTTACCTTCGAGCTGCGACAAAGATTTTGCCGACACATTATCTAGGTAGTCGGAGCCATTGTTGGCATTGCGTAGATACACAATCGCGGCGATGGTGCGTGCTTCCTCCATCTCCTCTTTCGTCACGGCGTTGGTGGGGATAGATGTGCTAAGGGTTAGTGCTATCCCGGCTAGTATATATGCTATTCTCTTTTTCATCGTCTATGAGAAAAAATATTACGTAATAATTTAATTAGCAAAATTAATGATTTTTTCATAATGACACCTAATAATACAGGAGGATTTTTTTAACTGATAAACCCATTGCGAACCTCCGACTCTGTGGTAGCCGCCCCTTTTCCTCGCCCTATTACTCGTGCGGAGCTGTTATGTTCAAACGGTCTTCCATTTGCTTTTAGCCATCCTTTTCTAGCCTTCAGACTACTCGCTTGACAGTGACCGACACTATCCGCTTATACCAATTTTTTAGCGTTAATACCCCCTGATTTTACTGTTCAAAACCTGTAGATTTCCTGTGCAGAAGCCGTTGATATCTGCTGATTTACTGTAGATAACACCATTTTAGAGAATTTGCGAAAATGAGCCACTCACACTTATCATCACAAATAAGGGGGTTTTTGTACATCATTTCCACACTTATTACCATAAATATCTACACCAAATGACGAAAAATTTATTAACTTTGCAGTTGTAAACAGGGTGTACATAAACGCCCCA
>CAZLJS010000139.1:0-4719 GCA_964559895.1 uncultured Sangeribacter sp. | reverse complement strand
CGGCAAAAAATATCCTTAATGGTGCGGGCCATCATGTGGTGTATGCCCGGCATACCGTTTGCGGACGGGGGTCCTTCAAAAAACACAAATGAGGGGCCGCCCTCGCGAGTCTTCATGCTCGCTTCAAAAAGGTCGCGGCTATCCCAAAGACCTAGCACCTCTTTATTCACCTCCGAGAGGTTCAGCGGAGTTGTATATTCAGGAAATTTATTTGCCATAATAGTTTAAATTGTAGTGGCTGTAAAACTTATATATTAAAATTTGGAACCTTTAGCACCTTTGGCGCCCATGGCACCACCGGCTGCAAAGATATTGTTGTCGAAAGAGAATGTCTTCAGCTCGGCAGCACGTTTGCGTTTGAACGCCAGCTGCATAAGCTTGTCGATAAGTTGTGAGAAGGAGATGCCGCTGGCTTCCCAAAGGTAGAATGAGAGGGAACCTGGGATGGTGTTAATTTCATTGACATAAACGGCATTATCTTTCTCGTCGATCATGACGTCGATACGGCTCACGCCATGGCAACTAAGTACACGGAAGGTATCAGCAGCCATTTTGCGGATTTTCTCGCTCATCTCCTCGCTGATAAGGGCGGGGACACGGCGATCGCTGCTCTGCATACCGGAACCTTTGGCAGACTTGGATCCGCCCATGTATTTATCCTCGTAGGAGAGGATGTCGCCAGTCTTGATGGGCTCCTCGCACACTGATGATTGGTGTTCGTCGGCGTCACCGAGCACGGAGCAGTTGATCTCTTTGAGTTGCTCAATCATGTGCTCTACGATGATGCGCTGGGAGAACTTCTCGGCATTGTCGATCTTGGCGATGAGTTGCTCACGATTGGCAGCTTTGCCGATACCGACGCTTGAGCCTAGGTTGGCGGGCTTAACGATTACGGGGTAACCGAGCTTGGACTCTACCTGTGCGATAAGCTCATCACGCTGGGAGAACCATTGGCGGTCGGTAAACCATACATAATCAACCACGGGGATGCCTGACTCACGGAGAATCATCTTCATAGTAATCTTATCCATGCCGTTGGCGCTGGAGAGGGTGTTGCATCCTGCATAAGGGATGCCGATAGTCTCTAGCAAACCTTCGAAGATGCCATCCTCACCGTTGGTGCCATGAAGCACGGGCAACGCGGCGTGAAGCTCCGCCACGATGGGGTTGCGCTTGGAGAACATGGAGGACTCTGCCTTGTAGAGATTGTAGTCGCCAAACTCGGGGCGCATAAACACCTCAGTAGAGTTTTTTGTCAACGACTCCATGTCGCGATAATTTTTCACGTCGAGCAATAGAGGTCCGGTGAACCATCTACCCTGTTTAGAAATATAAACAGGTATCACATTATATTTATTTTCATCGAAAGCGTTGATAGCTTGAAGTGCCGAAATAACTGAAATTTCGTGCTCTACGCTACGGCCTCCGAAAAACACAGCTACATTATTTTTCATTTCTCGTTTAGAAAAGTTGAATGCAAAGTTAATTATTTTTTTTCACTTATCAGATTTTTAGTACCTTTGCAATAGATATTATACGAAATAACCGAACAAAAGTAGAAAAATTTAAGATATGAGTGATACTAATCAAATATTGGAAAGGCTCAATTTAGGACTCAAGACTGTGTTTCTTAAAAAGGGGATACAGCGCAAAGGCGATATGGCTGAATACCTTGGGTACAAGAACCCTTATTTCTCGGGAGTGATTAATGGTAGAGAAAAACTTAGCGACTCCTTCCTAAATACCCTGTCAGTAAAACTTGGAATGAGCACCGATTGGATTCTTAAAGGTGAAGGCGAGATTCTCACCGCCGAGAATGAGAAACCTGAGCCGACTTGCAGCATGGTGCCGTTAGTGCCGATAGTAGCCCATGGCGGACACCTCACCATGTTTGCCGAGCAATACAACGCCAGCGAGTGCGAGATGATCCAATCCCCTATCAACGATGCCGACTTCGCTATCACTATTGTGGGTGAAAGCATGAGCCCTGAATACCCCAACGGATCCGTAGTGTTAATACATAGAGTGGAAGAAAGTGCCTTTATCGAATGGGGCAAAGCTTACGTGATAGACTCTGTCAATGGTGCCGTCATTAAGGTATTGGTGCCATCGACTAGAGAAGGCTATGTGAAATGCATCTCTATTAATAAGGATGAGATATACGCGCCCTTTGAGATAGCTCTCAAGGATGTGTATGGCATCTACGCCATCCGCTTTATGATGTCCAGAAAATAAATGTGCAATTAAGATTGCCTTAAACAGCGACTAACCGCATCTCTACATCAACGACACAGCATTCGCGCACATAGCGACGAATAAGAACAAAAGAAAAACGGAATCTGACCTCGGCCATGATTCCGTTTTGTCGCTGAACATTGTTTTATTATCGTAAGGGTTCTGTCGGCGACAATCAACCTTACACTATAAAGACAACGCAGCGTGCAAAAGGTTTAACCCCAAAAATTATTTTTTACTTTTTTTATCTTTGTCAGACTTTTTAGATTTTTCCTTGTCGGATTTATCTTTCTTGTCAGACTTATCTTTTTTGCACTTTTTATCCTTGTCGCATTTATCTTTTTTGTCTTTGTCGCATTTTTTGCCACACTGACCTTTATCATTGCCATCTTTGCAACAAGGTTTGTCGCAAGCCGGTTTTTCGGGACGTTCTCCGGGTTGACCCATACATGGACCACCTGGTTGGCCCATTCCCGGGCCTTCGGGACATTCACCACATTCGGGCATCTCGGGGCGCTCTCCTGGTTGCCCCATGCCGGGACCTTCGGAACATTGACCACATTCACCACAACCAGGCATCTCGGGACGTTGACCTGGTTGACCCATGCCGGGACCACCGTGGCCTCTACCCTCGAAACGGCGACCTTTGCCATCGCATTTGGGCATCTCTTTTCTCAACGAGTCTCTTTGTGCGCGCATAGCCTTCATCTCCTCTTTGTTTTGGAGATATGTCTGGTATTGCTCCTCGGTGAGCACCGCTTTGAGGTTTTGCTCGCGGGCTTCACTGCGTTGCTCTTTCAGCTTCTGCATCTCTTTGTCTAGAGACTCTTTGGAAGCTTTGTCCAGCTCTTGAAGTTTCTGTTTCTGCTCATCGGTAAGCTCAATACCTTTCATATCCATACGCATAGGCATCATCTCGCAAGGTTGAAACTGAGCCATATGTTGAGGTCTCATCTCACCGTTGAACTGACCGGGACGTGGAGCGACCTTATTCTCTTTGGGTGGCATCTCACATTCACCACAGTTAGTGGTCTGAGGGTTCTCGGCAGTTGTATTAGTTTGGGCAAATACGGATGTCATGCATCCTGCAGCCAGCATCAATGTTAAAACGATCTTTCTCATAATCTAATCTCATTTAGGGATGGCTAAGTGTCGGCTAGTTCCTACTAAGATGACTCTGTCACCATCGTTGTTTTATCAATAAGACCGAAGGAAAACCAAAAGGTTTAATTTTGCTATTTATTTAACATTCTTTTTAACAAACAGCTCTTTTGCTGTCATTTTGCTCATTCATAGAGCTATTAATATGATTTGTCGATTTATTGTCTATTATTCCATTGCCGGAATTATTAGATTTTTTGGGGTCACCTGCAAAATGTGATCCAATTTGTGGCATATTTTGTCTTTACCCGATGTATCTCTATAGGCGTACCATCGACATCACGATACCATGAATAATTCCAACCTGTCCCCATATCAAGGTATAACGCCTCTGTTGCCCCAATCGACAATAATTTGCTAACAAAATCACCAAATGCCATCATTCCCTTTGTGTCAACCACGGCAATTTTACCGTCGATTTTGCATAGAGCTCTAAATTCATTGGAATTGGAACTTTTTCTGCTGTGAGAAACCTCCTTACCAAGGTGTATCATCATCTCTTGTGAAAATCCACAGCCTCCATGTTTAGCTGCGCGATCCAACTCGTCGGAGAAATTCTTATAGATGAATTTAGCTTCTCCATTATAGTACACAAAAGCGCCGGTGTTGCGTTTGCACTTGAAGCCTCGTTGTCGCTTCCCGTTAGTGACATGGTCGCCGGCTACGTTACTATGCTTAAATTTATCGAGCAGTTCTCCGGTAAATGCCGCCTCTGCAAACATTATCACATTGGTATCGTCTTTTGATGGCATAGTGCCACACACAAGGTCTATCTTTGTATATTGTGGGTAATATACTCGCAATCCGCAAGTATCTACTACTATGACAGGTGCATTTTTCTGTTGGACTTCAATCTCAGCCTGCTCGGTATCGGATTGCGGTTTACTATCAAACAATACATCAAGAAACATTTTCACTCGGGCGAAGCACTCTCTGATATTATTCTTAATGCGAGTGCGACGAATATGCGATGGCAACGCATTATAGCCTACAGCATTTAACCCATAATGTTCTGCTAGATATATAGCACGTTGGTTATGTCCTTTTTGTGAGATAATTAAGACGGAATCGACGCCATAAACCTCTTTGGCGTTGACGATAGAGTTCACAGTGCGCACACCTTCATAGTCAAGGAATATACGATTCTCAGGGATGCCACGCGCTACTAAAGAGTCTCTAATAGCGGCAGGTTCATCGCATCCAATCCTCTGTGTCTTGGTATAATCCCCACCACTGGCGATGATATAGTCGATTTTGCCGGCCTTATATAATTCATCTGTCGCCTTGATGCGATTATCGAAATAGAAGTTATGGGCACCGGTA
>CAZLJS010000138.1:0-4734 GCA_964559895.1 uncultured Sangeribacter sp. | reverse complement strand
CGTCCCGATTGCGAGTGCAAAGTTATAGCTTTTTTGACCCCTTGTCAAGTCTTTTGGGAAAGAAAATTGCAACTTTTTTGTCATTGTGATGTTAACTTATTACAATAGTGGGAGTTAGAGTTATGTGAATTTTTGTTAATTTTGACCACAATTCAATTTATTGTTGTAATTTTGCACTAACTTGCGGTGGTTCGCCCAAGCTACATTTAACGAAAAAATTAAAACAGAGATATTTATGGCATTAAAATGCGGAATTGTGGGATTGCCCAACGTAGGAAAGTCCACATTATTTAATTGTTTAAGCAACGCGAAAGCACAATCAGCCAATTTTCCCTTTTGCACTATAGAGCCGAACGTAGGTGTGATTACCGTTCCTGATGATCGTTTGACCAAGTTGGTGGAGCTATGTAATCCAAAGAGCATCGTTCCCGCCACAGTAGAGATAGTAGATATCGCAGGTTTGGTAAAGGGCGCCTCGAAGGGTGAGGGTCTTGGCAATAAATTTTTAGCGAATATCCGCGAGACAGATGCCATCCTGCATGTAGTAAGATGTTTCGACGATGACAATATCACACACGTAGATGGGTCGGTGGATCCGGTGAGAGATATGGAGATTATCAACACAGAGCTACAGCTGAAGGATTTGGAGACCGTTGATTCCCGATTGGCAAAGACCTTGAAGGCGGCACAGACCGGAGGTGACAAGGTAGCGAAGTTGCAAGCCGAGGTGCTGCAAGCATATAAAGAGGCGTTGGAGCAGGGCAAGAACGCGCGCACCGTGGAGTTTGAGACCAAGGATGAGCAGAAGTATGCCAAGGAGCTATTCCTATTGACCTCTAAGCCGGTATTATATGTGTGCAACGTAGATGAAGCGTCGGCGGTAGATGGCAACGCCTATGTAGAGCAGGTGCGTGAAGCGATAAAAGAGGAGGGCTCTGAGCTGCTGATAGTCGCTGCTAAGACCGAGAGCGAGATCGCAGAGTTGGATACATGGGAGGAGCGCCAAGAGTTCTTGGAGGCAGCGGGGCTTACCGAATCGGGAGTGTCGCGCCTAATCAGAGCGGCATACGCGCTGCTTGATCTCCAGACATACTTCACAGCGGGTGCTGACGAAGTACGCGCATGGACCTTCCTCCGCGGCACTAAAGCGCCCCAGGCAGCAGGTATCATCCACACCGACTTTGAGAAGGGCTTCATCCGCGCCAACGTGATTAAATATGAGGACTACGTGTCGTACGGTTCAGAGAGTGCGGTAAAAGAGGCCGGCAAGATGAACGTAGAGGGTAAAGAGTACGTGGTCCAGGATGGCGACGTGATGCACTTCCTTTTCAACGTATAAAACAATATGGAGATATTAGGCTATACCTTTTTTCAGAACGCGCTATTGGGAGTGATCTTGATATCGCTGGTGACCTCCATCATCGGCACGTACATAGTGACGCGCCGCATGGTATTTGTGTCAGGTGGGATCACCCACAGCTGTTTTGGAGGACTGGGGTTAGGCTATTATCTAGGGATTAGTCCGCTTGCCATGGCGACATTGTTTGCCATAGGGGGAGCGTTTGGGGCGCGCTGGATGAGTCATAAAGGAGGTGCGCGCAGCGACTCCGCGATAGGTGCCATGTGGGCATTAGGGATGGCGCTGGGCATCATGTTTGTGTCGATGACAGATGGGTACGTGCCGGAGCTGACCTCGTTTCTGTTTGGCAACGTGCTGACAATCACGCGCACCGACCTATGGATATTTGGTGGATTTGCGGCGATATTGCTGCTGTTCTACCGGATATTCTTCCCCTTGATATTAGCGGTGTCGTTTGACAGCGATTTCTCCAAGACGCGGCGATTGCCCACCAAGTTCATCGAGATAGTGATGACGCTCTTTATCGCCGTGGCGATAGTGCTGACGATACGTATGATAGGCATCATGCTACTGATGTCGTTGGTGACATTGCCGCAGATCACCGCGGAGCTATACACCTGCCATTATAAAAGCATGATGGGGTTATCGACAGTAATCTCCTTGCTGGGCTGCGTAGGCGGTTTGGTAATGGCGTATTATATAGCAGTTCCGGCCTCAGCGTGCATGGTACTGCTCATGCTAGCGATATATCTAATAGGGCGAGTGATCAAACGGATCTCGCATTAACAGATATCATATTAAAATAGAGTAATAAAAAGAGCCGGCTTCAGCAGTCGGCTCTTTCTCTCTAAGGGAATATGAATATTTAGATTCACCAATGAACGCGTTATCCCCAAACGCTAGATAGTTTCCATATGCTTAGATCCGCAATCGTCTTACCATTAACCGTGAAAAATGATGCCGCAGACTGAGAGGCGGAGGGGAAGGTCAGCAGGGTGAAGACTTGGCTGCCATCGTTGGCAAAAATCTCAATGCTTGCCTTATCCACGAAGATGTGAAGGCGCAGCTTACCATCCTGCATGGGGACACGGCATTGCGCCACCCTTCTGAACTTGGGGATCTCCGCATCCGCCACTCCGGTGCGATCTATTAATAAAGTCTCAGTATCACTATCGTAAGTAACCACCACCTTGCGTCCTGAGCCTTCGCAGAGGTATAGTCCGAATCTGTCGGAGCCTTGCGGGGTGAAGGTGGCATCCATTTCATATTGATTATCCAGGGCGGCGACGGCTTTGATGGCAGTCTTGCCCGGTTTGGGTTTTGATTTAAGCGAGTAGAGAGGGCCACGGAGGGTTTGGAGGGCGGCGATAGGCTTTTGCGTAAGCCTCAACCCATCCGGAGTGGATTTGAGATTGTACTCACGCGGTATGGACCAGAAGCCCTTGCCATACTCCGTTGGGACGAAGTTGGCATAATCCCAGGTATCTACCCAGCCAATGGTATAGACAGGCGCGTCGGCCTCATCATAGTTTTGGAATACTCGCGAGGCATAATAGTCGAGACCCTCATCCACGTAAAGAGGCTCAGCGTCGGGGGCATCGGGGATGAACTCGGTACCATTGAAATCGCCGACAAAATACTGTTCTCTCGCCCAGTTGACAGACACCAACAGCACCCATTTCTTATTGCTTTGGTCGCCATCCACCGCCACTTGGAATAGGTCGGGGCACTCCCATGACTTCTCATTATCCCCCATAGGGCCGAAATCGCTCATCCATTTCCACGTCTTCATATCGGAAGAGCAATAGAACGCCACCTTCTTATTCAGCGCCTTCGCCACCGCCATTACCCAGCGATTATTCTGCTTATCCCAGACCACGGTAGGGTCGCGGAACTCGGTGCTCCAGCGGTCCAGCACGGGGTTCTGGTCGTAATATTGGAAGGTCAGGCCACCGTCGCGGCTCGGGGCTATGGACTGCGCTTGCTTCTTCGACTCCTTATCGTAGGAGGTGAAGGCGGCGATGAGCGTGTTTTTGCCATATCCGGCAGTATTCTCCTTATCCACGACCACGCTACCGGTAAAGGTGGCGATACCCTCGGGCACATCCACGATAGCTTGGCCGTTGAGCTCTTGCCAATGCACCAGGTCCTGCGAGGTGACGGCACCCCAGGAATACGCCATATATTTGCCGTTGTATTTAATCAAGCCGGAGGGGTCGCCGATCCAGCGATGTGCCGGAGAGTAATGATATTGCGGGCGGTAAGGCTCCGTATAGTCTGTAGTCTCAGCCACCATATATAAAGAGGAGGCGGCGAGAATCAGTGTCAAAAGTTTCTTCATCATGATTATACTTTAAGGGATTACTCAGAAATTTGTAGTGACGATAGCGTCGTCGAGGGTCCAGACGGTGCCGTAAACTACGGCAGAGGGGTCGTCGGCATATACCTCTATCTGTTGGCTCTCGGGTAGCGTGGGGAAGATGCGGGTGGTAAAGGCATCCTCATCGTTGATGAACCCCTCGACCACGGAGCTGTCGATAAATAAGCGCAGGCTCACCGTTTTGGTCGGGTCCAACGGATATTTATCCCGCTTCACCCTATTCCCCGCATGAGGGTCTAGGGAGCTGTAAGTCTGATCCACCACCAACTCACCGGCTTTAACATCAAAATAAATCAACGTGTATTCAGCGTCGTCGGGGGCTTTGCACAGCTTCACGCCAAAGTTGGAGGCACGGTTTGGGGTAAAATTCACCAACAGCTCCTTCTGCGCGCCATGGTGCGACACCACCCCTACCCTATCAAAGCTGACAGAGTCTTTGCGCAATGATTTCAGCACGGGGTGTGGTGACTGACAGATTTTACCTTTGGCAAGGCGCCATACACGAGGGATACTATAAAGGTGCGCCCAGCCACGGTCGAGCGTCCTTCTGCCCCCTATCTCATCAGGGATGATAGCCATCGCCACCGCTGTGGAGTCGTTCTCCTTCCACACCGAGGGTGAGAGCAGCCTATTGATGACCTCAAGGTTCTGCGGAACGGGGTCGTCGGGGACGAACTTATTATCCACAAAGTCACCTATCCAATATTGTGAACGGGCAGGGATACCCTTGTCGGGGACCCTGTTGACCTGAAGGATGTATTTGCCATCCAAGGGGAGCATGACGGGCATCTCCCAGAAAACACCGGTGTGGTCGATATCGGGGTTTCCCTCATAGAGTAGATTCTGATAAGTCCAGTTATTGAGGTCGGTAGAGGTGTAATGGAGCAGCGCGCCGTGGCGTGTCCCCTCGTCGATGCCGAATCCGATAATCATGTGCCAAGCATCCTTTTCGCGCCATACCCATTGGTCGCGCATATCCGTTCTGGAGAATTGG
>CAZLJS010000137.1:0-4747 GCA_964559895.1 uncultured Sangeribacter sp. | reverse complement strand
AATTTAGCTTTATTAAAAAAATCGCGGTAACACCTTGGTTTTGAGAAAGCTATCACATAGCGGGTTGCGTAATCTGTTGTTGCAAGCGGATATCGGTTGATGACGCGCCTATTCGTATGGTAAAGGTGCCGGGCTCCACCACGCGGTTGAGCGCGAAGTCATAGATGGCGAGCTCCTCCTCACCAAGTGTGAAGGTGACGATGCGGTTCTCTCCCGCTGCTATGGCGACACGCTGAAAAGCTTTCAACAGCAACGGAGGCTGCACCACCGATGCCACATCGTCGGTAAGATATAGCTGCACTACCTCATCACCGTCGCGCTCCCCGGTATTGGTGACGCGGCAACTAACCTTCCACGACGCTTTGCCCGTCTGCTTGACTGCCATATCGGCATACTCAAATGTGGTATAAGAGAGGCCATAGCCGAAGGGATAGAGTGGCGTGCCCTCCCCCTCCACGTAGTCGCTGAAGTTCCCCTTGGAATAGTATATCGGCACCTGCCCCACACTGCGCGGTATCGACACGGGGAGACGTCCAGCAGGATTATAGTCGCCGAATAGTACCTCCGCGATGGCGTCGCCACCCTGTTCGCCGGGGTACCATGCAGTGAGCATGGCGTTGGCACTCTCCGCGGCGCGGCGCATATCCAGCGGACGGCCCTCGATATACACCACTACCATTGGCGTTCCCGTGGCTGCCACGGCTGCGAGCAACCGCTCTTGGTCGCCCAACAGCTCCAGCGAACAGCGGTCATACCCTTCGCCACATTCCATATCTGAGATAGTCGGTGCCGACGCATCTGTCGTAGCCGCTCCGGTGTCTATATATTTGGTATTGAAGTCACGCGCGCTGCTCCCTCCCACTACCACTATGGCGACGTCGCTGCGGCGTGCCGCCTCTACTGCCGATGCTATATCTGTCTGCGTGGTGTCGCGAATGCAGCAACCTTTGACGTAAACCACCTCGGTAGATGGCATGACGGCATGGCGCACCCCATCCAGCACGGTAGTTATCTCACTGCGCTGTTGCGGAGAGGTATAGTCGCCCAGCTGGTTATAAATCATATCGGCGTTGGGGCCTATCACCGCCACACGGCTCAGCGACTTGCTCAGCGGCAGTATGCCATCATTCTTCAACAGCACCACCCCTTGTCGCGCCACCTCCTTGGCAAGCGCCTTATGCTCCGGAGTACGCACCCGCTCGGCTGTCAACGACGCATCCACGTAGGGGTTCTCAAACAGCCCCATATTGAATTTCAGCCTCAGCACATCAGCCACGGCACGGTCTATATCCTCGATGGTTATCAGCCCCTGCTCCAGTGCCTTCTGCAGATTGCGGTAAGCCGCGCCGCCCAGGTCCATATCCACGCCGCTCTCCAGCGCCATAGCGGCAGCATGAGGCATATCCTCAGCCACTCGCATACCCGCGATACCTTCGATGCTAAACAGGTCGGAATAAACCACGCCGCGAAACCCCCATTTATCGCGCAGAATATCGGTCAGTAGGTACTTGTTAGCGGTGCAGGGCACACCGTCGATAGCGTTGTAGGAGGTCATAATAGACGCAGCGCCATTGAGTACGGCACGCCGAAACGGTGGCATATATTCTGAGAATAGTTGTCGCATACCGGTGTTCGCACGGGCACCGTTGTGGCCGCTCTCAGGCACGCCATAGGCGGTGAAATGCTTCAGCGTGGAATAGAGATGACGGCCGTCGCTGGGGTCGCTGCCCTGCATACCTTGCACAAAGGCGGTGCCGAGGATCGCCGTAAGCGTAGGGTCTTCGCCGTAAGTCTCCTCCATGCGCGACCAACGCGGGTCGCGGGCTATGTCCAGCACCGGTCCATAACCGACGTTGGCGCCCTGGCTACGTGCCTCCAGCGCTATCACCTCACCCATGCGGCGTATCAGCGCCTCGTTCCACGTGCTCGCCTGGCACAGCGAGGTCGGGAAGATGGTGGTACCCAGCGCCATATGGCCGTGGGGACACTCCTCAGCAAAGAGAATAGGGATACCTAAACGGGTATGTTGCACGGCATAGCGTTGCAGCGCATTGAGCACCATCGCCCCTTGCCGCGGCGTCACTCCGGTCTTGAAGTCCCGTTGCGTCCAGGGATCGGCACGCAGCACCGCCCATAACGACCCGATAGGCATCTCCCCCATCAACTCCTTGAATTTCGCGGAAACGGTGACTGCATCACCCTGTTTGTCGTACATCTCCCACCCCATGGGGCACCGCAGCTGGCCTATCTTCTCAGTCAAGGTCATCCGCTGCAGCAGGTCTGCCACTCGCTCCTCCACGGGTAGGTCGCTACGCTTATACGCCTCTTTAGCAAAGATTGCGTTATAACTGACAATGAGCGATATAGTTATGATAAGAATCCGTTTCATCTCTACATGGTTTTAAATTGAAGTGCTATCGGTTCGTGGTTGAGTCGCTTGGGTAATTTTACGGTTACCTCATCACCATTAACCACGTATTTCACTGTCGTATTGACATTTAGCAGCGTCATCTTACCTTTGGGGATATTGCCGTGCCACCTTATCTCCGTGGGTAGTGAGGCATCGTCGTCGAGGGTATAGATGGCATATATGGTTGAGCCCTCCTTGTCGGTGGTAAACCACACAGCATCGTCGTGATAGAGAGGTGTGGTATGGGTAGCATAAATAGCTTTGCCACAGCGACGTAGCCACTCTCCCACGGTGTGTAGGCGTGTCACTATCTCCTGTTCTATCACGCCATTGGCGTCGGGGCCGATGCCCAGCAGCAGGCAACCACCTTTGGCAGTGATCTCCGCGAGGGTGTTGATGACACGGTTAGCCGATTTATATGGCGCGTTGGGGACCCACCCCCAGTCATTGCTGAGAGGTATACAGCTCTCCCACGGATAGTTAAGCTGTTTATCGGGGATGCCGCGCTCCGGTGTCTGGTAGTTCTCGTTGCGGCCACGTATGCTGCGGTCCACGGCAATAAGCCCCGGCTGACAACGACGCACCGTGGCAAGGATATCGTCAAGGTCTATGTCGTCGCCGCTGATCCAGCCACCATCGAGCCATAGGATATCAAACGCGCCGTAATTGGTCATCAGCTCCGCTATCTGGTTGCGGGTGAAACGGCGGTAGTTTTCCCACCACTCCGGATGGCGCTCCTTCTTATAGTTGATATGACGGTTTGGGGTAGCGAAATGCTCATTCCAGAACCATTGAGAATGCCAATCGGGTTTGGAGAAATAGCACCCTATCATGAACCCTTTATTGCGGAAGGCGTCCCAGACATATCTGGCCACATCGCGCCGCGCATCCTCCTTAAACGCCCCGTGAGCGATGCTGAAATCGGTGTATTGGCTGTCGTACATACAGAACCCGTCGTGGTGCTTGGAGGTGAATATCATATATTTCATACCGGCATCAGCCATCACGTCGGCCCACTGCGCAGGGTCAAACTGCTGCGGGTTGAACTGCTCTTTTATGCCGAAATACCACTGCTTATACTCATCGTAAGGGAAATCATCGCGACGGCGTATCCAGTCCACATCCTCAGAGCAGATGGACCATGACTCCACGATGCCGGGCACGCTATACAGCCCCCAGTGAAACAGCACCCCGAACTTCAGCTCCTGCCACTGTTCCAATTTGCTCAGCACCGTCGGGTCCGTAGGGTATTCATAACCATTCTCTGCCGACTGTTCATGCACGAAGCCCTGCACCGCCGCCTCTTGTGCCGTTAGACTTAACATGCTCCATGCCAATAGTATAATTAGGGTAAGTTCTCTCTTCATGGTCCACTTTTAATAGAGTTGCATACAAAATTACTGAATTATTGCAATTTACACAAATACAAAAAAGGTGTCTCCATGTCGGGAGGCACCTTCTTGTATGGCTTAAGCAATTGAGTGACATACAATGTGAAGTTTTCACAGAGCTACATGGTTGATCAATGGAATAAGCTTAGGTCGTTGCTCAATAGTGGGAGTGGTGGGTTTGAATTAAGGCTTTTGAGAAAGAAACAAATATTCCAAAATGCTTAATTATAATCCCTTAGGATCTTTTGCAGACGTTTGCGGGCGAAGAAGATGCGGCTCTTCACCGTACCTAATGGCAGGTCCAAATGTTCTGCTATCTCATGGTATTTATACCCGGCGAGGTACATAGAGAAAGGCACTCTATACTCGTCGTTGAAGCTCTGAATCACGGCGCTTATCTCTTTGGCGGCGAAGGTGCCGTCGGGAGTGTCCAAGCCGGATTCCTGCGACAGATTCAGATGATACAAATCTTCTGTGGAATCTATCACAGTAGCACTGCGCATACGTCTCCGGTAATTGTTGATGAAGATGTTGCGCATGATGGTGAATACCCATCCCTTGAAATTTACATTCTCAACATACTTTCCCTCGTTGTCGAGAACTTTCAGAGTGGTATCTTGCACCAGGTCCATCGCCGACTCCTTGTTGGACGTCAGCTGATAGGCAAAGTTGGTAAGGTTACCCTGTAAGCTCAAAAGCCTTTGTTTCAAAGTTCCATTTGACATAGTTAGTAGATTTTCCGATTTTTATCTATAAGTATAACACATTAAAAACGATTTTTGCACCGCCGATGTTTATTATTTTTCACATTTAACTAAATAATTAACAAGTTCTTAATAAATTTGACCCTAAATATGCATCAATTTATCGCTTTGGTATATCGTGCCTATAAAAATGATTATCTTAAAATCCCGTTTTAACAAAATCCGCGTCCTCGCCTGCCTCC
>CAZLJS010000136.1:0-4751 GCA_964559895.1 uncultured Sangeribacter sp. | reverse complement strand
ACTGCCAATGCCATGGAATCTTCCGCTTCCTGAAGGTATTCTTTTACTTCCATAGTCTGTATCTTGTTTGGTTAATTCTCTTAATCGTTGTTGACCAGTGTGCCGATGTCTTCGCCTGAGAGCATACGCATGAGGTTGCCTTCGGTGTCCATGTCGAAGACGTAGATGGGCATATTGTTCTCTTTGCAGAGGGCAGTGGCGGTGAGGTCCATCACTTTGAGGTTGCGCTCCATGATTTCGGAGTAAGTGATGTGGGTAAATTTCACAGCTGCTTTGTCCTTCTCGGGGTCGGCGGTGTAAATGCCATCAACGCGGGTGCCTTTGAGCATGATTTCGGCGTTGATTTCCACGGCGCGGAGGGCTGCTCCGGTGTCGGTGGTGAAGTATGGGTTGCCTGTGCCACCGCTAAGGATTGCCACGCCACCGTCGCTGATGTATTGTTTCACTTCGGCGCTGCTGTATGGCTTGCCGATGGGGAACATGTTGACGGCGGTATATACTTGTGAACGGCAGCCAATGTTCTCCAATGCTGAGGAGAGAGCCAAGGAGTTGATGACAGTTGCGAGCATGCCCATCTGGTCGCCTTTCACTCTGTCGGTGCCTTGTGCGGCGCCTGAGAGGCCGCGGAAGATGTTGCCACCACCGATGACGATAGCCACTTGCACGCCGGCTTCGCTTATCTCTTTCACTTGACGGGCATAAGCACCCAAACGCTCCGGATCGATGCCGTAGCCGCGAGTGCCCATCAGGGACTCTCCGGAGAGCTTCAACAGTATTCTTGAGTATCTCATTGCTTCTTAATCGTTTGTGCAACAAAGATAATTATTTCTGTTCATATATGCAAAAAAAGGAGAAACATGCCCTCGCGGGTTATTTCTCCCTTCTTCTACCAATTCCGAAGAATTGATAGGGGTCAATCCATTTTTTGTTCGTTATTCATTATCTCACAATAGTGAATGACTCATAATGCGAATTTCAGTGTTAATACAAACAAGTGGTGCAAATTTAGCCTATATAGCTCATTTTGAGCTACTTAAATTGTTAAGATAACTTAATTTTATTTTTCTTAACTTTAAAATATATTAATTTGGGCACATTTGCGAAATATGTTTTTCTAAAATTCACATTAAATTTGTCTAAAAACGGTGCGCATCGCGTCTATTTTTCTTATCAAGACTTTGGCGCAGTGCCTGCTCCAGGTCGATGCCTGTCTGGTTGGCGAGGCAGATGATGACCCACAGCGCGTCGGCGAGCTCCTCGCTGAGTTTTACGTGCAGGTCTGACTCTTTGGCTACTTGGTCGCCGTAGGTGCGGGCGATGACGCGCGCCACCTCCCCCACCTCTTCGGTGAGCAGCGCCATATTGGTGAGGGGTGAGAAATATCCTTTGCCGGTAGTGAGTATCCAGTCGTTGACTATCTGTTGAGCTTCTTTGATTTCCATGATTATTGATATTTAAATTGAAAAGGACGCGACGATGACGCCGCGTCCTTATATGCTATAATCCGGGGGCGGTTACTCCTCCTCCTTCATATTGTGGAAGACGTTTTGCACGTCCTCATCATCCTCAAATTTCTCAAGGAGCTTGTCGAGGGTCTCGCGCTGCTCGGGTGTAACCTCCTTATAGTCAGTGGGGATACGCTCAAACTCTGCGGAAGTGATTTCGAAAGCGCCCTCCTCGAGGTATTTCTGGATAGCGGCAAACTGGTCGAAGGGACCATAGATTACCCATTCCTCCTCGTCGGCCTCCAACTCATCAACGCCGAAGTCGATAAGCTCGAGCTCGAGCTCTTCTAGTTCCACGCCATCTTTGGGTTTCACGTGGAACACACTCTTATGGTCAAACATGAAGCTCAGGGAGCCTTGAGTGCCCAGGGAGCCGCCAAATTTGTTGAAGTAGCTGCGCACGTTAGCCACGGTGCGTTGGTTATTATCGGTAGCGGTTTCCACTACGATAGCGATACCGAAGGGGCCATATCCCTCATAAACGATCTCCTTGTAGTCTGAGGAGTCCTTTTCGGTAGCTTTTTTGATAGCGCGTTCTACAGTGTCTTTAGGCATGTTGGCTGCCTTAGCGTTCTGCATAAGCACACGCAAACGGGGGTTCATATCAGGATCGGGACCGCCGGATTTGGCTGCCATGGTGATCTCTTTGCCGATGCGTGTAAATGTCCTTGACATGTTGCCCCAGCGTTTTAGCTTACGGGCTTTTCTATATTCAAATGCTCTTCCCATTGTTTGGAATTGTTGATTATTATCAGTGATATTATCTCAGCTGTGCGCCGAGGTTTTTCTCTAATGCTTGCATGATTTTGCCCATCACGGCATCGATTTGCTTATCGTTGAGGGTCTTCTCCATGTCTTGGAGGGTGATGGCCACGGCGTATGATTTCTTGCCTGCGGGGATGTTTTTACCCTCATAGACGTCAAATAGGGTGACGGTCTGGAGCAGACGGCGTTCTGCCTTCTTGATGGTCTCCTCTACTTGAGCGAAGGTGACGGCAGTGTCGAGCAATAGCGCGAGGTCGCGGCGCACCGGCTGTGTCTTTGGCAGCGGGGTGAACTCTACCTTGTTGGAGGCGGCGAGCTTATAGATAGCGTCCCACTCGAGGGCGGCGTAGCATACCTCCTGCTCGATGTCGAATTTCTTAGTGACAGTGTGGCGGATGATGCCGAGGGTGCCGACATGTTTGCCACCGCGGTTGGTGATATCTAGCTTAGCGGCATAGATATCGTCGTTGCTCTGCGCGTATTGGAGCGCGGCGGCGGGGATGCCCAACTTGACGAAGATGTTCTCTACCACAGCTTTGAGGTCGAAGATGCTGGTAGCCTCCTCTTTCTTGTTCCAGGACTGGCGCACGGCGTTACCGGTGATCCAGATGCCCAGGTTAAGGCCCTCTTTGAAGGGTTTGAGGGGAGCCTCGGTGGTGATATCGCCTTCGCCACGGCTATATACCTTGCCGAACTCAAAGAATTGCAGGTCGGTGGCTTTGCGGTTGACGTTGTGGGCGATGCTCTCGAGGCCTCCGTAGAGGAGTGTCTGGCGCAATACGCCGAGGTCGCGGCTCAAGGGGTTGAGTAGCGAGATGGCGCGCTCCAAGGGGTAAATATTGTTGTCGGCGTAGTAATCTACTGCGCTGAGCGAATTGTTCATGATCTCGCGGAAACCGGCTGCGCTGAGGTAGTTGGCGGCAATCTCCTGCATCTGATAAGAGAAGTCGGTGGGCTGCTTGTGAGAGAGTGTGGCGTGCATCTCCATGCCAAACTCCACGTTGTTGTAGCCATAGATGCGGAGGATATCCTCTACTACGTCGCAGGGGCGTGTCACATCCACGCGGTACTGCGGCACTTGCAGCGACAGTGTCTTATCATCCTTCTCGGTGACGCCGATTTCGAGGGCGTTGAGGATGCGTAGGATGACGGTTTTCTCTATCTCTTTGCCTATCAAGGAGCTGCAGTAGTCGAGGTTAAGCTCAACGTCGAATGGCGCCATACCCTCGGGCTTGGTGTCGGCGAAGTCACCGCAAATCTCACCACCGGCGAGCTCTTGGATGAGCAGAGCAGCCAATTTGGCGGCATAGGGGAGGATGTTGGGGTCGGTGCCACGCTCGTAGCGGAAGGAGGCGTCGGTACTGAGGCCTTGACGACGAGCAGTGCGGCGCACACGGGTAGGATTGAAGTATGCGCTCTCGATAAATACGTCGGTAGTGCTCTCGGTGACGCCTGAGTTGAGGCCGCCAAAGACACCGGCGATACATAGCGGTTTCTCGGTATCGCAAATCATCAGATCGGCGGAGGATAGCTTATGCTCCACACCGTCGAGAGTGACAAACGGAGTACCCTCCTCGCAAGTGCGTACCACAATCTTCTCACCCTTCACGTGGGCGAGGTCGAAGCAGTGGAGGGGTTGGCCGAAGCCCAACAGGATATAGTTGGTGATATCGACGATATTGTTGATAGGACGTTGACCGGCAGCGATAAGAAGCTGTTTGAGCCATTCAGGTGATTCCTGAACCTTGACGCCGCGGATAGTGATGCCGGAGTAGCGAGGGCAGCCCTGCTGGTCGATGACCTCGATGGCGGCGGCGCCTTCGGCACGTTGCGGTTTGAAGTTCTCGATAGAGGGGAGTGTCACCGCGGGGGTGCCTTTCACCTCCTCACCCAGAGCGGCGCGACATTCGAGATAAGCCTTGAGGTCGCGAGCCACGCCCAGGTGGCTGGCAGCATCTACACGGTTGGGGGTGAGCTCCACCTCCAAGCAGTAGTCGCTTTCCAGTTTATAGTATTCTGCGGCGGGAGTGCCCGGAGTGATCTCCTCGTTGAGCACGATGATACCATCGTGGGAAGTGCCCACGCCAATCTCATCTTCGGCACAAATCATGCCGAACGATTCCACACCACGTATTTTGGATTTCTTGATTTTAAATTCATCATCACCGCTGTAAAGCGTAGTGCCAACAGTAGCGACCACGACGGTCTGTCCGGCAGCCACGTTGGGGGCACCGCAGACGATTTGTACCGGTTCGCCGGTGCCTAAGTCGCAAGTGGTGATATGCAGATGGTCGGAGTTAGGATGGATCTCGCAAGTAAGCACCTTGCCGATGACCACGCCCTTAAGACCACCACGGATAGATTCAACCTCTTCCACAGTATCGCACTCCAGGCCAACGGAGGTAAGAACTGCGGCGAGCTCTTTAGGTGATAAGTCGAAATCGATGAAACGTTTCAACCATTTATATGATATATTCATTG
>CAZLJS010000135.1:0-4784 GCA_964559895.1 uncultured Sangeribacter sp. | reverse complement strand
GACAGCGCCTCAGCCACGTCATGGACATCGCTGATAGATATCGAGTTCTTGCCATTCACCCTACGCAGTTTGCATCGAATAAATTCCTTCTGAAGATATGTCAATATGCGCCCAAAGGCCGGCGACATATAGTATGCCTTGTTGTCCTCCCCAACGAAATAGAGATACATGATACCATTTCTGAGTGTCAGGCGCTCCACGCCCAGCTGCTTGGCATAACGGCGCAACGGCACTATGCGTATCAGCTCCTCTGTCACCTGCGGTATCTCGCCGAAGCGGTCCTTGAGCATCTCGCGGAACTCCTCTATCTCCTCGTCGCTCTCCATAGAGTCCAGACGGCGATACAGCGATATCCTCTCCGACTCCTGTGGAACGTATTGCGGGGGTATCAGCAGCTCCATATCGCTCTCCACGGTACAATCCTCCACAAACTCCTCTTGCGCCGCTGAGATTTCCTCTTTGAAGGTATCTGAGAACTCCTCTGTGCGCAGCTCTATCACCGACTCCTTGAGAATCTTCTGATAGGTCTCATAGCCCAGGTCGGCGATGAAGCCCGATTGCTCGGCGCCGAGGAGGTTGCCCGCGCCACGTATATCGAGGTCCTGCATCGCGATATGAATACCGCTACCGAGGCCGCTGAAGCTCTCTATAGCCTGCAAACGGCGACGACTAACAGGTGTCAGCTCCCCGCCAGGAGGTATCAGCAGATAGGCAAACGCCTTGCGGTCGCTACGTCCCACCCTGCCGCGCAACTGATGCAGCTCGCTGAGGCCAAAGTTCTGAGCATTATCCACCAAGATAGTGTTCACATTGGGCATATCGATGCCGTTCTCAACGATGGTAGTGGCGAGCAGCAGGTCGTAGTCATGGTTCTGGAAGTCGCATATCGCCTGTTCCAGCTTCTCGGGAGGCATCTGGCCGTGCCCTATGGCGATGCGTAAATCGGGTATCAGACGGTGCAACATATGCTCTATCACCGTCATTCGTTCTATGCGGTTGCAGATGAAGAATATCTGGCCGTTGCGGCTCAATTCAAAGCGCACAGCCTCCTTTACCACGTCGTCGCTCATGGGGGTGACGGTGGTCATCACCGGACGCCTATTGGCTGGGGGTGTGGTGAGGTTGCTCAGGTCGCGTGCGCCCATTAGTGAGAACTGAAGCGTGCGGGGTATCGGCGTCGCAGACATGGTGAGCGTATCCACGTTGACCTTCATCTGCTTGAGCTTCTCCTTGACAGCCACGCCGAACTTCTGTTCCTCGTCGATGATTAGCAATCCCAAGTCCTTGAACTTCACCGTCTTACCGATAATTTTATGCGTGCCGATGAGGATATCAATCTTCCCCTCCTCCAGGTCTGCCAATATCTGCTTGAGCTCCTTGGGCTTCTTAGCACGGGATATAAACTCCACTCTCACAGGCATATCCTTGAGGCGGTCGGAGAAGGTATGGTAATGCTGCAGCGCCAGGACGGTGGTAGGCACCAATACGGCAGTCTGCTTACCATCCGTAGCGGCTTTGAAGGCGGCACGGATAGCGATTTCCGTCTTGCCGAAGCCCACGTCGCCGCAGACGAGGCGGTCCATGGGGCGCGCCGACTCCATGTCGGCTTTGATGGCTTGCGTGGCTTTCAGTTGGTCGGGAGTGTCCTCATAGATGAAGCTCGCCTCCAGTTCATGTTGCAAGTAGGAATCGGGGGAGTAGGCGAAGCCCTTCTCCTCGCGCCGCGCCGCGTAGAGCTTGATTAGGTCGCGGGCTATATCCTTGACATGCTTCTTGGTGCGTTCCTTGAGGCGTTGCCATGCACCGGAGCCCAGCTTGCTGAGCCGTGGCGGCACACCCTCCGCACCGCGGTATTTCGATAGTTTATGTAGCGAATGTATGCTCACAAACACCAGGTCGTCGTTGGTGTAGAGCAGCTTAATCATCTCCTGCGTATGCCCCGCCACATCGGTGCGGATAAGCCCTCCGAAGCGGCCTATGCCATGGTCTGTGTGCACCACATAGTCCCCCACCTCCAGCTTATTCAGCTCCTTGATGGATAGTGCCAGCTTACCGCTGCGGGCACGGTCGCTCTTGAGATTGAACTTATGGAAACGGTCGAAAATCTGATGGTCGGTGAAGAAACAGAGCTTGGCGTCGTGATCCACGAATCCTGCGTGTAAGGTCCCCTCCACGGGGATGAAGCGTATATTGTCGCCGCGGTCGTCGAAAATAGCCTTCAGGCGCTCTGCCTGATGCTGCGAATCGGAGAGGATATATATCTTATACCCCTCGCCGAGATAATGCGTGAAAGAGTCTGAAATGAGCTCAAAATTCTTATGATACAGCGACTGTGGCGCGCAGTTCAACGACAGCACACCGCCACCTTTGGCGTCGGTGACCTCGTTGCCAGCACCCTTGTAGTCCACCACCTTGAGCTCGTTCCAGCGACGCAGGAAGTCCTCGTAGCACACCACCTTCTTCAGGGCGTCCGGCTCCCCTTCTCCGGCTATCTCCACCACCGCTGCCATCGTCTCGTGGGTGATCTCCTCCACACGTGTCAACACGCGCGACAGGGCGCTGTTGAGTATCACCGTGTCGTCGTCCACGAACTCCAGCAGGGAGATACCCTCCTGGATATCCTCCTTGACGTCGGGGATGATGGAGACCTTCTCGGGCATCTCGGTGCTAAGCTGCGTCTCCACGTCGAAATTGCGTATAGAGTCGATCTCGTCGTCAAAGAAGTCGATGCGGTAGGGTAGCTCATTGGAATAGGAGAAAACGTCTAGGATGGAGCCGCGCATGGCATATTGCCCCGGTTCATAGACATAATCGACACGGCGGAACCCCAGTTCCTCCAGCTTGGTGCGCACATCAGCCATCTCCACGATGTCACCCTTGGCGAGGTTGACAGTGGCGCGGCGCATCTCCTCATGCACGGGGACACGCTCCGCCAACGCCTCCGGATAGGTCACCACCCAGCGTAGCGACGGGTCGCTCCAGGAGTTCAGCACATCTGTGCGGAGGATGCGGTTTGGCTCGTCGGGCTGCCCGTATTTGATGTCGCGGCGGAACCCCGAAGGGAAGATTTTCACCTCGTCGGCGCTGCCGATGCGGCTAAGGTCGTGGTATAGATAGCCCGCGCTGTCGAAATCTTCCGCAATAATCAGCAGGGGCGCTTTACCTCGCGGTATCGCTCCGGCGAGCATCGCCACAGAGCTCCCCTCCAATCCGGTGATAATATCACCATGTAGTCTCTTATCTTTAAGAAGTGCGGCTATAGCCTTGAGGCGCTGTGCCGTAGAGAATAGCGGAAGTATCTCGCGCAGTGTCATCTCTATTTTTTCTTAAGTATGCTGTTGTATCTCTTAGTGTCGGAGAGAATCTCCAGAGCCTTGTCGTAGAAGATGTTATAACGGAGAGCCGCTTCGGCGCGCCCTTTATCGTAATAATATCTGTCGCAGATCCAGCTCACCAGGATAGACTCCACAAACTCGCGGTTATCCCGTAGGTCTTTCTCCAGATTTGGTTGCAATTTCTCTTTCAGTGCGTCAATCTCCGACGCCACGCTGTCGGTGAGGTATCCCTCCTTGTCGGCCTTGGCGCGCACCTGCTCGAGGATATTCACCGACTCGTTGGAGTATTTGAAATTGGAATCCTTGAGACGTTGTGCCAGCAGAGCGTAGTCCTCATCGGTGATATTAAACACCTTGGGCGAGGCGATGCTCTCGTGGGTCGCCGCGTATTCATTGGCGAAGTTATATAGCTGGTCGCCGCGCACAAGCTCATAGGCGAAATTTGTCAGCACGGAGTCGGTCACCTCCACATCGGGTTTGAGACCACCACCGTCGCGCACCTCGCGGCCCGCCTTGGTGTAGAACACTGTGGTGAGGCTGTCGGGGATATTCTTGGCGGAGCCATCCTCGTTGCGGTGTGAATAGTCGATGGCCTGGATAAGGCGGCCCGAGGGGATATAATATTTCGAAGTGGTGTATTTCAGCATATGGCCATAGGGCAACTGGCGGGTAGTCTGCACCAATCCTTTGCCGAAGGAACGGTTGCCGATGAGCACGGCACGGTCGAGGTCCTGCAGCGCGCCTGCCACAATCTCGGCAGCGGAGGCGCTACCGGAGTTGATAAGCACTGCCAAGGGTATGTCGGGATAGACAGGCTCCTTGGAGGTGCGGTAGGTGCGGCGCTCCTCCTCATCGCGTCCTTTGGTGCTGGTCACCACGGTGCCTTTGGGGAGGAACATGCCCAGTATCTCCACAGCCTGGTTGAGCAGACCGCCACCATTGTCGGTAAGATCGATTACTATACCCTTCAGGTTGGGGTGATTGGTCTTGAAATCGGTAAGGGCGGCGCCAAACTCCTCGGCGGCCTTCTCAGAGAACCCTGTGAGGCTGATATATCCTATCTCATCATCGTTGACGCAGTAGTAATCCACGGCGGGGATGCTGATTTTCTCACGCACGATATCCACAGTGACGATGGAGTCGGTGACAAAGGGTCGCACCAGGGTGACGTGCACCGGTGTCCCCGGCTCGCCGCGCAGAAGATTAGATATCTGACTGGTAGCAAACCCCTTAGTATCGATAGTATCCACACGTATCACCTTATCGCCACTCTTGATGCCGGCTCTGTCGGCGGGGCCACCCTCGTGGGGCGAGGTGAGATAGACATTGCCGTTGAACGACGACATATACACGCCGATACCGCCGAATTCCCCTTTGGAATGCGACTCAAACTCCTCCTGTTCCTTATCGGTGTAATAGGTGGTATAAGGGTCGAGAGTGGATAGCATA